>DATJCV010000089.1:0-7719 GCA_035497775.1 Burkholderiaceae bacterium
TGCCGGCCGCGATCTGCGCGCTGGTTTCGCCCATGCCGAAGCCGATTTCGAAAATCGTTGGCGCTTGCCGTCCAAATGCCTGATTGAAATCGAGCACGGTTTTGGCATAGGGAATGCAGAACTGCGGCCCCAGTGTTTCCAGCGCCCGTGCCTGCGCCGTCGATAGCCGTCCCGCGCGCGTGACGAAGCTGCGAATCCGGTGCTCGGTCGGATCGTAAAACAGCGGCTTGCCGGCGGCGTTTTCGGGTGGATGGTCGGACATGCTGTCGATCGCAATCGGAAAAATGAGGTGGAACACAAACAAAAAAGCACCGGCTGATCCGGTGCCTGGGCCAAGCTGGAGCGGGTGAAGGGAATCGAACCCTCGTCGTAAGCTTGGGAAGCTTCTGCTCTACCATTGAGCTACACCCGCGACAGGCGAATTTTACGCAAGTTTGGCAAGGTGCGGCAAACGGATCGTAAATTCCATCCTAACAGCAGCGGGAGCAGACTGACGGCCTTGATTGGTCAAGCTGTCAAAATCGTCGCGGCGTTGACCGAGCAAGCGATCAATGCTCTTCAGGTTCAAGTCCAGGGCGGGGACGAAAAATACAAGACAGAACGCGACGGACTGTTTGGGGAAAAAAGTGCCGCACATATTTATGTGCTAAGTGCTATCTCGGTAGGGATTTCGCCGGCACTTGGTGTCGCCGCGCCGGTTATATCGCCACTCGGCGCATTAACTCTGGCAAGTATTGGAAAAGTCGCAATGAATGCATGGTGTGCGCCCGATGACGCCGGATCAATTAGACGCGAGCCGGGACCTGCAAGACAAGCTCCATCACCGTTAGGACTGTGCTTCATTAACGCCGATGTCGTCCCCCTTCCGGCCAAACAGCTCCGCAAACGCGCTGCGATAGTCGTCTTGGCCTACACGCATGCTGTTGTTGTGGGTGGCGCCAGGCACCACCAGCAGCTTCTTGGGGCCCGGTGCTGCCGCATACAGTTTTTCAGACAGACGCGAAGGAACATAGCGGTCGTCGGAGCCATGCACAATCAGTACCGGCACGTCGACGCGTCGGATCTTGTCGGCCGAGTCGAACTTCTGTGACATCAGTAACTGCACCGGCAGCCATGAATAGGTAAAGGTGCGGGCAATGTCGGACAGCGACGAGAACGAGGATTCGACGATCAAGCCGCCGGCTGCCGGCCCTTTGCCCGATTGCGCCAGATTCGCAGCCAGATCAACCGCCACCGCGCCACCTAAGGAATGGCCGTAGATGAAGCGCTTCTCGGCATCAGGCTGCAAGCGAGCGAGATGGTCCCACGCCACGCGCGCATCTTCGTACGCCGTCTGTTCCGTCGGATAATCGCCATCGCTTTTGCCAAAGCCCCGGTAATCGACGGCCAGCACAGAAAAGCCGAAGTCGCGCAGTTGCTCGATGCGAAACAGATGCCCGGTCAGATTCCAAGCTGCACCATGCAGATAAAGCAGCGACGGCGCATCCTTGCTGTGTGCGGGCCACCACCAGGTGTGGATCTGTTGGGTCTGACCGTCGGCGACGACCGGCAGGCTGGATTCAACCAGCCCGTCCGGTAATCCGCTATACCAGCCAGCAGTGCCGGGCTCTACACGGAACGTCAGCTCGCGTTCCTTTTGCACGAGCTGTCCGCAACCGGCAGCGGCGATAATGGATATCAGGGTGGACGAAATGACAAGCGTGCGAATACGCCCGCGCACGAGTTGAGCGAGCGCGGAAAAGGGGGACTTCAAGGGCATTGTTGAGTTTTAAATGTTATGGCGGGTTGAACACAAACTTAGATGCTGCTTTTCGGAAAACGTTCTTTTAGGCAGCAACATTAATCAGGTCAGCTGTATCACGTCGACCTTAGCGTCGCCTTGTGTGTTTTTTCATTTCAGCGCCGTCTAGAGCACCCAGCCGTTGACAGGGAGGTCTCGCATTCCCGGTCGTTTGCGTCCGAACGGCAGAATTGTCCCATTTGGGGAGCCGGGCCAGACTCGAACGTGCAAAATATTCATCACACGCTTCGTTGAGGCCGCGACGGTTTCGGCGTCGCGTATGGGTCGAAGTCTCCCCTCTACAAAGGCACACCAAAGCGTGCCCCATGTTCCGAGCCGCTCAGATGACTGCACACTATTGTCTTCAGTGTTGCGGTCACACGAGCCCATCGTGAGGGCCGTCCGGACCGATTGTCAATAAACCCTGGTTACCGCTGCACCATCGTTCACCGGACTGCTTACATTCTTCGTGTCGGGATAGCGCGCCTGCTGTGGGAAGATGGACGGCGGCATGGCCGCTAAAACAGACAGGTCCCGTCGACGCTTGCCTCAAGACAGACCGCCGGCCCTCAACACTCTGCCCATGTCGTCAGCCGATAGCGGATGGGAGAATAAATAACCTTGTCCGTAATCGCAACCGACCTCTGCCAGCAAGTCGCGCTGGTCGCGTGTTTCAATCCCTTCTGCAATCACTTGGATGCCCAGCTTGTGCGCCAGCACGATGATCGCTTCGCACATGGCCAGATCGTCGGAATCGACGCTCAGTTTGCGCACGAAGGTCTGGTCGATCTTCAGATAGTCGACATGGAATTTCCTGAGATAAGACAGTGCCGAGTAGCCGGTGCCGAAATCGTCGATCGACAACTGAATTCCGGTATCGCGGAATAATTGCAATTTTTCAGTGACGATGTCGCTGGTTTCCAGCAGCAGGCCTTCGGTAATTTCGACAATGACTGCTGCGTCCAACTGGTCCGGCGCCTGGGGAGAAGTGTGGTGCTGATCGAACCATGCGCCGCTGCGGATGCCGGGATTCCGCAACTGCACCGGGGACATGTTGACGCTGACCTTGAATTGCGGGTCGATGCTCGTGCGCCAGTATTTCGCCTGATGGAGCGCCTGGTGATATACCCATTCGCCAATCGCCATGATCATCCCGGTTTGCTCGGCGACCGGGATGAATTCGACCGGGCTGATCGGGCCGCGCACCGGATGCCGCCAGCGGATCAGTGCTTCGGCCTTGTGGATGGCGCCGGTCGCCAGCTCGACGATAGGCTGGTACATCACTTCAAACTGATGGCCTGTCAGCGCGTCGCGCAAATCGTTGATCATCCGCATCCGGGCCAAGGCCGCGTGCTGCATCCGATGCGTAAAGTAATGGAACTGGTTGCGGCCCTGATTTTTCGCCGCATACATCGCCTGGTCGGCGTTCTTGAGCAGGGCGTCGGCATCGGTGGCATCCTCCGGAAACAGGGTGATGCCAATGCTGCCCGAGACATGGATTCTGTTTTGCGCCACTTGGAACGGTTCGGCCAGCGTTTGCACGATGTCGCGCGCCGCGCGCTCAACGATGTCGGTGTCTTCCAGTTCTCCCAGGATCACCGTGAATTCATCACCGCCAAAGCGCGCTACCGTGTCGATCCGCCGCACGCAGGCGGACAGGCGGGCAGCCGCCTCTTTGAGCAAGATGTCGCCGATGTCGTGGCCCAGCGTATCGTTGACCTCCTTGAACTGGTCGAGGTCGATGAACATCAGCGCCAGGCGCTGGCCGGTGCGCGCCGCTTTTTGTATTTCATGCTCCAGCCGGTCGTGGAACATGCTGCGGTTAGGTAGGCCGGTCAGTGCATCGAAGTTGGCTTGCTGCCAGATCATCTCCTTCGCCCGTTTCTGGTCGGTGATGCGGGAAAACATGCAAACGTGCAACTTGTCGGCGCCATGCTTATCGTAAATGGTATCGATCCGCAGCCATTCCCGAGATAGGTCGCCACCCTTGTGCCGGATCCAGATCGAGCCGGACCAGTAGCCGATTTTTCCCAGAGATTGCTGTATTTCATCAGAAAAAAAATGACTGTCGTGGTCGGGCTTGAGCACGTCGGCATACTGGCCAACCACTTCCGTTTCGGCATACCCCGTCAACTGCATGAAAGCCGGATTGATGGCGGCGATCCGGCCGTCAATATTGACCACCATGATCGCCTCGCCAATGGCTTGGTAGACCATGGCCGATAAGCGCAACGCCTGCTCGGTCTTTTTTTGTTCGGTCATGTCGGTCGAAATGCCGATAATGCCGATCAACTGATTGTCTTCGTCGCGCAATGGGGAATCCGTTACGTGGATGGGTATGATCCGACCGCTGCGGTGCCGCACCAGGAATTCGCCCGACCAGCTCTCGCCCGCTTTCAGTCGGGACAGAATCTGCAGCGCCTTCCCCTGAGTCGGCTGAGCCGGGGTGACGTCGACAATATTGCGCCTCAGCACTTCGTTCGCTGACCAGCCATAGAGCTGCTCGGCGAACGGGTTCCAATAGATGATGTCGCCGTGCAGGTCGGTGACAATGACCGCCTGTTCGACGGATGCCAGCAAACGGGCCTGCAGCCGGATCTGGCGTTCCGCGAGTTTGCGCGCACCAATATTCTCGTGCTCGATCACGATGTGTAGCGGACCTTCAGCATGTGAGCGGGTGGCCTTGAACTTGTACCAGCGTTGCTCTGTCGGTGCATGGCAGGTGTACTCCATTGTTGCCATATTGGATTTTCCGGAGACAACTTCCCTGATCAGCGTCGCAGCCGTGGCCGCATCGCTATCGCCACCAGCAGCCGAACGGTCACATACTTCCAGATAATTTGACCCTTCAGAAACCACACTCGGATCGGCCCCGTTCGCACGCGCAAACTCCCGCCAGGCTGCATTGACAGCAAGTATCGAACCGGCTTCGTCGATCACGGCAATGTGTTCGACGAGCACATCTATCGTTAGCTGGGTCAGCCTGTTGGGCACTTCGGGCCGCTCCGGTTTTATTTTGGCCGTCGCTTCTGCAAATGCTTGAGCAAAAGCATCTGTACTGAGATTTATTTTGCGCTGGCCAAGCTGGCACCGCATGACGAGTCGCAAGCGAACGCCTCTCTGATCGAGGGCACGCCGCGCCGGACAGGGTCGTGCCTTGCGTCGTCGTCTCATCGAGCGTGTCGCGCGTGGTGATGGTGGTGCGGGAGAACGCGCTGCTGCTGCCGGTGTGCTGATGGGCTTCGTCCACCGTGCGGTTGAGCTCCGCCGCCGTCAGGTTGACATCGCGCCCGGCGGTGGCGAGCAGGGCGCCTTGCTCGCTGCTGACGTCGGCGGCGCGAGCGTTGAGGTCGTTGCCTGCCTGCAGGCGCAGATCACCCTGGGTCCGGATCGTGGTGCCGACCTCGCTGCGGCTGCTGTCCTGGCGGTGGTTGCCGCCGTCCCAGGCCAGGCTGTTGCTGGCGGCCTCGGCCACGGTCGCCAGATTCAGGTCGCGGCCGGCGGCAATGGCGGTACTCCCGGCCGGGGTACCGTCCGTCGCGGCTGCATTGACCAGCACGGCGCCCGCCAAATTGACATCGCGCCCGGCGGCGGCGATCAGTGTGCCGCTGCTGCCAGTCACATACAGGGCAGCAACCCGGTCGATCTGGGTGCGGCTGCCCTGGGCATTGCTTTGCGTGCGCGTGCTGGAACGGAGGTTGAGATCGCGCCCGGCGATGGCGGTGAGGCTGTTGCCGGCTTCGATCAGGCCGCCCAGGTTGTCAAAGTCGGTGCGCGCGGCGACGCCTACGTCATTGCCGGCGATGCGGCCGCCCAGATTCTTGACGTTGTCGGCGCTGAGTGCCACCACGTTGCGTCCGGCGATGGTGCCGCTGTTGACAAGGTCGCCGGCAATATCCAAGTGGATGTCGCTGCCAGCGATCAGGGCGCCCGCGGCGTGCAGGTCGCCGTCCTGTACGCGCACGTACAGTTGCGGCACCAGCGCCCTGACCGTCTGGCCGTCGGCCAGGATGACATCTTGCTCCACCAGCCAGACGATGTCACTGGTCAGCGCCGCCATCTGTTCCGCGGAGAGTGCGACGCCGGGGCGCAGGTCATGCGCCTGGGCGAAGGTAGCGGCATTGTTTAACAGAGCCTGGTATTGTGCTTCGTCGCTGGCATAGCCGTCGAGGAAGCGGCGGCCGGTGAGCTGCGCTACCTGCTCTCGGATGAGTTTCTGTTCGTAGAAGCCATCGCCCAGGCGCTTTTGCATGGTGGCTGGGTCGATGGAAAGCGCGTTCAGCAGATAGTCCGAACTGAGCCAGTCGCGGTAGCTGGAAAAACGCCGGTCGGTTTCGATCAGGTAGCCAGCGCTGGGGTTGGGGCTGAGGCTGAATAGGCTGTTGTTGGGGATGGCGGTGTTGACTCCGCCGGTGCGCACTACGGTATTGAGCGCATCCACTTGGCTGATGGCCGATACCGCGGCAACCTGGGTACCGGTGCCGCCGGGATGGGCGTTTTGTTGATAAACCGTGGGGGTCAGCGAGATCGCCTGGATGACGGTGGGGGGATTGTAGCCTGCCGTGCTGCTGCCAGTGCTATCACGCCCCTTTTGATAGTCTCTCCAATACGATGTGACGGCGCCGGAGTCGGTGATGGTGCGTTCGCCCGGCACTTCGGTATTGGTGAGCGTGCCGATGTTCCCAGTGAGAGTGCCTCCGGCGATGACGCGGCTCTTGTCGTTGAGAAGGCTGTCGGCGGTAAGGGCCATGGCGCCGCCGGAGAGTATCTGCCCTGGGTCGGAGCTCAGAACCTTGGTTTCAGTGGCCGTCCGATAATAGCCGTAAGCGAGCCAGTTCTCGTAACTGCCTTCCGGCGTCATGAGGTAGTCCGATTCGTTATTGTAGATGTAGACGCCGGGGGTGCCGGGCAGGTAGCGGTTGGCGGAGCCGCTGCCTTGGTATTCGACGACGTATTCGGGGCCGAAGAATTCCACCGTGGTGCTGAAATGCTCGTTGGTGTTGTTGATCTGCCGGGCGGAAATATCGAGGTTGCCGAGAGCTTCAATGGTGGCGCTGGCGTTGTTGACGGCGCCGGCCTGGCCGATGGCCTGTTTATTGGTGTCGAGGCTGCCGCCCATTGCCAGATCGCCCGCGCTGAAGATCAGGGCATGTTCGCGGTTGGCGATCGTTTCCGCGGCGATATCCAAGCGGCCGCGCGCGGCGATTACCGGGGCTGAGCCGTTCTCTGCGTCATTGGTTACGGTCGCTGCGCCGATGGCGACGTGGTTGCCGTAAATACGGCCCGTGCCTCGATTGTTGAGCGTGGCCGTTTCGATGATCGTCTCTTCGCCGTCGATCAGGCCGCGATTGGTCAGGGTGTGGGTGGCATCGAGCGCGAGCTTACTGGCGCTGATCTGGCCATTGGCCTGGTTGTCGATGGTGGCGGCCTTGAGCTGGAGGGCCGTGCCGGCCAGCAGGGTTGACTGGTTGATGAGCGTGCCAGACGTTTCTAAGTGAGCGTTGCCGTTGGCCTGGAGTTCGCCGGTGTGGGTGTAGTTCTGGACGAGCTTGACGTTGAGGTCGCCCTGGCTGAACAGTTTGCCATCGCCGGTCAGGCTGGCGCTATCGACCTCGAGCCGCTGCCCGGCGATCATGGTGCCGCCGGTATTGGTGATGGCCAGGGTCTTGCTGGCGAGGGTTTGGTCCGCCGCGATCAGACCTTGGGTGTTGTCCAGTGTCCCATGCAAGGTGAGCATCAGATTGCCGGTGCCGACCTGCACGATCTCTCCCTGGATGTTGGAGAGGTCGTGCGCGTTGACCTGGATTTGGCCGGCCAACACTCGGGCCTGGTCGGTGCGCAAAGTTTGGCCGGCGTGCGCCGTCAAGGTCTGAGCGGCCAAGGTTGCGCCGCTGGCATTGATGTCGCCGCTGGCTGCGTCGAGGCTCAGGTGGCCCGCG
>DATJCV010000090.1:0-1855 GCA_035497775.1 Burkholderiaceae bacterium
ATGGTGCCGGCTGGCTCACCATCCGCGATTTTGACGCCGCCCAGAAGCAGAACTTCTACACCAAGCTGTATGCGATCAAACCGAACGGCGGCACGCCGCTGCGGATACAGATGAACCGGATCGGTCAACTGTACCAGAGCACGCTGGCTGATTTCGACTATGCCGGCAACGACCCTTATCGCGAGAGCGCCGCCTCTTCCAAATTGACCAGTTGCCGCCCCAGCTACCACATCATGTCCACCGACGGCTTCTGGAACGAGTCCCTTCCTTCCGGCTTCCCCTCCGCTGTCGGTACGTCTCTGGCGTCGATCGCCGATTATTACTACAAGACCGACTTGCGCGACGCACTGGACAACAACATCAAGCCGACCAATACGCGGGATACCGCCACCTGGCAGCACATGACCACCTTCACGATCGGACTGGGCGCGGACGGCACCATCCCGTATTCCGAGACCGAACCGACGACCTGGCCGACACCGGTTGCGGACAGCCCATCCGCCATCGACGATCTGTGGCATGCGGCGGTGGTCGGCAAGGGGCGCTATTTCAGCGCCAAGAATCCGACCGCGCTGCAGGCGGGGCTGACCTCGGTGCTGAAGGACATTGCGGTGCAGACCGGGGCCGCCTCGACCGGCGCGATCACCGGCAGCGCAATCGACGGCGACAGCTATTTCTATGTGCCGAGCTTTGAATCCGGCAGGTGGATCGGCCATTTGAAGGCATACAACCTTACCTCGGCCGGCTCGGTGGGGACGGTGCAATGGGACGCCGCCACCAAACTGCCGGCCTCGGATGCCCGCAATATCGTGACCTGGAATCCGGCCTCCGGCGCCGCGGTGGATTTTTTGTGGGATAACCTGACCACCGGCAGCGGCAGCCAGCAGTCGCTGCTGGCATCCGCCGATGTGCTGGAGTACCTGCGCGGCAATGCCGCCAAGGAGCAGACCGAGCTCGGTGCCGGCCCCGGGATATACCGCTACCGGGCCAACAAGCTGGGCGACATCGTCAATTCCGCCCCGCTGTATGTCAAGAAAACCGATTTCGGTTACCAGGTGTTGCCCGAGGCCAGCGGCGGCGGCGCCACCTATCGCGCTTTCGTCAGCGGCAAGGCGAGCCGCACGCCGATGCTGTATGTCGGCGCCAATGACGGCATGCTGCATGGCTTCAACGCCACCTCCGGGGTCGAGTCTTTCGCCTACGTGCCGAATGCGCTCTACTCCAAGCTGGTCAGCCTTTCCAGCCCGGATTACGGCCACAACTATTATGTCGACGGCCTGCTGACCGAAGGCGACGCCTATCTCGGAGGCGCCTGGAAAACCATCCTGCTCGGATCGATTGGCGCCGGCGGCAGCGGCGTGTTCGCGATCGACATCAGTAATCCGGGCAGCCTGACCGCCGGCAAGGTGCTGTGGGAGAAAGGCGCCGGCGACCTTGCCGATATGGGCCGGGTGATGGGGCAGCTCACGGCGGTGCGTTTGCGCAACGGCCAGTGGGGCGCGGTGTTCGGCAATGGCTATGACAGCGCCAGCGGCAAGGCGGTGCTGTATGTGATCAATTTGTCGACCGGAGCCTTGATCAAGAGCTTCGAACTGACCACCGGCAGCGTCAACGGCCTGTCGGCGCCGGCGCTGCTATTCAATGCCCAGCGCGAACTGGTCGGCGCCTACGCCGGCGACCTGTTGGGAAATCTGTGGAAATTCAACTTCGACGATACCAGCACGGCCGGTTGGAGCAGCAGTAAATTGTTCAGCGCGGTCAATGACGACGGCAAGATCCAGCCCATGGTCAAGCGTCCGGCCCTGGCGCAGCATCCCAGCGGTGGATATTTGGTCACGGTGGCGACCGGGAAATT
>DATJCV010000091.1:0-3047 GCA_035497775.1 Burkholderiaceae bacterium
TCGGCGGTGGCGCCGATGTCGCCGCGCTTGGCATCCAGCACCAGCGGCAGCTGCGGATAGTGTTGACGCAGGTAGTCGCACAGCGCTTCCAGCTGGTCTTCGGCACGGGCGGCGGCGAAATACGCGATCTGCGGCTTGAAGGCGCAGGCATGCTCGGCGGTGGCGTCGATGATCGCCTTGCAGAAGGCATAGATGGCATCTGGCTGCCCCTGCAGCTGCGGCGGCAAGCGTGCCAAGTCCGGGTCCAGCCCAACGCATAGCAGGGAATCGTGCGCGCTCCAGGCGCTGGCTAATTTTTCGATGAAGGTCAAGGCAGGCTCTCGCGATCCGGATGTTTTGCTCTGCGCATTGTAACGCGCCATGCTATCTTCCCGGCATGGTTGCTCTCTCGCGCAAGGACTGGATTCTACTGATTTTGCTGACGCTGTCCTGGGGCAGCAACTGGCCGATCATGAAGATCGGCGTGCAGGATTTCCCGCCGATCACCTTCCGTGCGCTGAGCATGCTGGGCGGCGTGGCGGCCTTGGGCGTGGCCATCCGCATGCAGGGCTTGGCGCTGGCAATCCCGCGCGGACAACTGGGCGCACTCGTCACGCTGACCATCCCCAACATGGTGGTCTGGCATATCAGCATGATCCTCGCCGTCAAGCTGCTGTCGTCCGGGCGCGCGGCGATTCTCGGCTACACCATGCCGGTCTGGGCGGTGCTGTTCGGCCTGATTTTTTTCCGCGAACGGGTCACGCGCGTGGCCTGGGTCGGCGTCGCCTGCGCACTGGCCGGCGCCATGCTGCTGCTATCGAGCGAATTGGCGACGCTGGCCGGGCAGCCGCTGGGCAGCCTGCTGGCACTATTGGCCGCTGCCGGCTGGGGTTGCGGCACGGTACTGATGAAACGCGTCCGCATCGATATGCCAACCATCGTGCTCACCTTCTGGATGACGGCGCTGGCAGCCGTCATCATTGGCATTAGTGCCGTGCTGTACGAGCGCGACGCATGGCGCGCGCCGAATGCAACGGAATGGGCCTCGATCCTCTATAACGCGCTGATCGTGCTGGCTTTTTCGCAGATTCTCTGGTTCCGGCTGGCACGCACCCTGCCGCCGGTGGTGTCCAGCCTGTCGGTGATGATGATTCCGGTACTGGGAGTATTCTTGGGCGCCTGGCTGCTGAGCGAAACGCCGCACTGGCAGGATTATGCCGCCATGCTGCTGATCCTGGTGGCGATGAGCACCGTGTTGTTGAAACCGCGCGCGACCGCCCCTATATAAGTTTTCCGCCAGCGGCGGATAATGGCGTGTCGGCTTGGCCAAGAACAATAACTTGAGGAAACAATCATGAAAAGATGGTCCGCACTTCTGGTTGGCATGCTGCTGCTGTCGCTGCTCGGCGGCTGCGGCTATAACCAGTTCCAGACCCAGGACGAAGCGATCAAGGCAGCCTGGAGCGAAGTGGTCAACCAGTACCAGCGGCGCGCCGACCTGGTGCCCAACTTGGTGAATACCGTCAAGGGCTATGCCACGCATGAAGAGGCGACGCTGGAAGCGGTGACGCGGGCGCGCGCCGCCGCCACCAGTTTCCAGATCACGCCGGAAGTGCTGAACGATCCGCAGGCTTTCCAGAAATTCCAGCAGGTGCAAGGAGAATTGTCATCGGCGCTGTCGCGCTTGATGGCGGTTTCGGAAAACTACCCGCAACTGAAGGCGGACACGCTGTTTCGCGATCTGCAGTCGCAGCTGGAAGGCACGGAAAACCGCATCACGGTGGCGCGCCAGCGCTACATCGTGGCGGTCCAGCAGTACAACGTGCTGGCGCGCAGCTTTCCGACCAACCTGACCGCCAGGATGTTCGGCTACCAGGTCAAGCCGTCGTTTACGGTCGACAATGAAAAAGCGATCTCGACCGCACCGACCGTCAACTTCGGCAAGTAAGCCGGCTACCGCTGCAATCACATGAAACCGTTGCGCATTTTGCTGGGGCTGGCGCTGGCCTTGTGGCTGACGCTGGCCGGCGCGCAAGGCTTCGTGCCGGTGCCGCCGCTGTCGGCGCACGTGATCGACCAGGTCGGCCTGCTGGATGCCAAGCAGCGCGCGACGCTGGAAGCAGTGCTGAGCGACTACGAACAACGCAGCGGCAGCCAGATCGCGCTCTTGCTGATGTCCTCCACGGCGCCCGAGGCAATCGAGCAATACAGCATCCGCGTCGCCGACGCCTGGCGGCTGGGACGCAAGGGCATCGACGATGGCGTGATCGTGATCGTCGCCAAGGACAATCCGTCGTCGCTGCGGCGGCTGCGCATCGAGGCCGGGCGCGGCGTGCAAGGCACCGTCACCGACGCCCAGTCGAAACGCATTTTGCAAGACGTGATCGCGCCGTATTTCCGCCAGAACGATTTTTATGGCGGCTTGACTGCCGGCGTCGCGGCGCTGACCGCGCTGCTCGATCAGGAGCACTTGCCGGCGCCAGCCGGCCAGCATGCCGCGCAGGACGCCGCCGGCTCCGCCTTCGATGCCCTTCTGCCGCTGCTGTTCTTCGCCTTCCTGGTAGTCGTCAGCCTCGTTTCGCGCGCCCGCGGCGGCCGCAATGCGCTCAACCATAACGGCTGGGGCACCGCGGCCGGCGTGATTCTGGGCAGCGCGCTCGGGCGTGGCGGCTTCGGCGGCGGTGGCGGAGGCGGCTTTTCCGGCGGCGGCGGTTTTTCTGGTGGTGGCGGCGGCTTTGACGGCGGCGGCGCCTCGGGAGACTGGTGATGAAAACCCTGCCGCGCATGCGCAAGCATTTGTTGACCACTAAGGTCGTCGGCCGCCGCGCCTTTCCGGCCGCCACGCTGCAGGCGATCCAGGACACCATCGCCGACGGCGAGGCCCAGCATCGGGCCGAGGTTCGCGTCATCATCGAGACCGCGCTGGCCGCCGCCGCCGTGCTGCGCGGGGTGCCGGCGCGCGAGCGCGCGCGCGAATTGTTTTCGCATTACCAGGTCTGGGATACCGAAGAAAATTGCGGCATCCTGGTGTACGTCAACATCGCCGACCACAAGGTGGAAATCGTCGC
>DATJCV010000092.1:0-2852 GCA_035497775.1 Burkholderiaceae bacterium
GAAGGCACCTGGTTGCCGTCCGGCCCGCTGCTGGTGGCGGAACAGTTGCCGGATTCGAATCCGGTCAAGAAATCGGCGCTGACCTACAAGGCCGCCTATGAAAAAGCCTACGGCGTCGGCAGCGTCTCCACCTTCGGCGGCCACGCCTGGGATGCTGGCCTGCTGCTCGCCGCGGCGGCGCCGGTGGCGCTGAAAACCGCGCAGCCGGGCACGCCGGAATTCCGCAAGGCGCTGCGCGATGCGCTGGAAAACGTCAAGGACATGCCGGGTGCGCATGGCATCTTCAGCATGGGCCCGAACGACCACCTCGGGCTGGACCAGCGCGCGCGCGTGATGGTGCAGATCGTCAAGGGCAAGTGGAAGCTGGCTGACGCGGCAAAATAACGTTGCGCGGTAGAATCCCGGAAAAGGCGCGATAGGCATCGCGCCTTTTTCTTGTTTAAATCAATCGGGAATCGGAATGGATTTGTCAATTGCCGCCATCCTGGTCCAGGATGGCATGACCAGCGGCGCGATCTATGCGCTGCTGGCGCTGGCGCTGGTACTGGTATTTTCGGTCACGCGAGTGATCTTCATTCCGCAAGGCGAATTCGTCGCCTTCGGCGCGCTGACGCTGGCAGCGATGCAGTCGGACAAATTCCCGCAATCGGCCACGCTGCTGGTCGGCATGGGCGGCTTGACCTTCGTGTATGAAGTTGTCGCCAACCTGGGTAGCGCCGAGCGCCGGCGCGGCGCCGTGCGCGCGATTGCGCTGGCGTTCGGCAAATTCGTGCTGTTGCCGCTGGCGATCTGGTTCCTCACGCGCAGCATCGGCCACGCCGCGTTGCCGCTTGCCTGGCAAGTGCTGCTGACGCTGGCGATCGTGATTCCGATGGGGCCGATGGTGTACCGGCTCGCCTTCCAGCCGCTGGCCGAAGCCAGCACGCTGGTGCTGTTGATCGTCGCCGTCGGCGTGCATTTCGCGCTGACCGGACTGGGCCTGTTGATGTTCGGCGCCGAAGGCTCGCGCACTACGCCCTTTTCGGACGCGAGAATCGAGATCGGCGCGCTCGCCATCACCGGCCAGAGCATCGTCATCGTCGGCGTCTCGATCGCGCTGATCGTCGCGCTCTATCTGTATTTCGAACGCACGCTGTCGGGCAAGGCCTTGCGTGCCACTGCCGTCAACCGCCTCGGCGCACGCCTGGTCGGCATCGGCACCACCCAGGCCGGTCGTCTGGCGTTTACCCTGGCCTCTGCCATGGGCGCATTATGCGGAGTGCTGATTGCGCCCTTGACGACCGTGTACTACGACAGCGGTTTTCTGATCGGCCTGAAAGGCTTCGTCGGCGCCATCATCGGCGGCATGGGCAGTTATCCGGTGGCGGCCGCAGGTGCGATCCTGGTCGGCCTGCTGGAATCGTATTCCTCGTTCTGGGCCAGCGCCTTCAAGGAAGTGATCGTGTTCACGCTGATCATCCCGGTGCTGCTGTGGCGCTCGCTGACTTCGCGCCAGGTTGAAGAGGAGGAAGAGTGATGCGCAAGTTCTTCCTGCTGTTCATCGCTGCGATCGCGCTGCTGCCCTTGCTGCCGACGCCGGAATTCTGGATCACGCTGGCCAACTACATCGGCCTGTACGCCATCGTCGCCCTTGGCCTGGTGCTGCTGACCGGGGTTGGCGGCCTGACCTCGTTCGGCCAGGCCGCGTTCGTCGGTCTCGGCGCCTATTCGACCGCCTACCTCTCCACGCAGTTTGGGCTGTCGCCGTGGATCGGCCTGGCCGCTGGCTTGGTCATTACCGCCGGCGCCGCCTTCGCGCTGGGCGCGATCACGATGCGGCTGTCGGGCCATTACCTGCCGCTCGGCACCATCGCCTGGGGGCTGTCGCTGTTCTTCCTGTTCGGCAACCTGGAATTCCTCGGCAAGCACGACGGCATCAACGGCATCCCGTCGATCAGCGTGTTCGGCATCTCGCTTTCCAGCGGGCGCGAGATCTATTTTCTGATCTGGCTGGTGGTGATCCTGGCCGTGATCGCCCTGCAGAATCTGCTCAATTCGCGCCCTGGTCGAGCCATCCGGGCGCTCAAGGGCGGCGGCGTGATGGCCGAGGCAATGGGCGTCAATACCGCCTGGATGAAGATCGTGATTTTTGTCATCGCCGCGCTCCTGGCTTGCATCTCCGGCTGGCTGTATGCGCACCTGCAACGGGCCGTGAATCCGACCCCGTTCGGCTTGAACGCCGGCATCGAATACCTGTTCATGGCGGTGGTCGGTGGTGCCGGCTATGTCTGGGGCGCGATTCTCGGCGCTACGCTGCTGACCCTGCTGAAAGACCAGTTGCAGTCGATTTTGCCGGCTCTCCTGGGTAGCAACGGCAACTTCGAAATGATCGTGTTCGGCATCATGATGGTGCTGTTGTTGCAGCGTGCGCGCGACGGCCTGTGGCCGCATATCCGCAAGTGGTTCCCGCAACGGCCGCTGGCGCTGGCGCCGGCCACGGCGGCCGCGCTGCCGATGCGCGAGCGGCACGCGGACGGCGCGGTGGTGCTCGAGGTTGCTGCCGCGCGCAAGGAGTTCGGCGGCCTGGTGGCGGTCAATGACTTGGAGTTTACCGTGCGCGCCGGCGAGATCATGGGCCTGATCGGCCCCAACGGCGCTGGCAAGTCGACCATGTTCAACCTGGTGACCGGCGTGCTGCCGGTCACCAGCGGCGAAATCCGCTTCCGTGACGACGGCGGCCTGCAGCGGATCGATGGCCTGCCTTCGCGCGAGATCGTCCGGCGCGGCATCGGCCGCACCTTTCAGCACGTGCGCTTGCTGCCGGCCATGAGCGTGTTGGAGAACGTCGCCATCGGCGCCCATCTGCGCGGCAC
>DATJCV010000093.1:0-2592 GCA_035497775.1 Burkholderiaceae bacterium
CCGACGCCGAGCAGCAACTCGCCGGCGCGCGCCTCGGCAGTATAGCCGTCGTACTCTGCGAACTTGGCTTCCAGTTCGGCTGCCTTCATGTAATCGTCGTCGGTCGCTTCCGGGTTGGCGTAGATCGCATCGCGCTCGCTCATCGCCGCCCACATTTCGGTATGGCCCATCATCACCACATCCAGCACCCGCATCTCTTCGAACGCGAACTGGTCCTGGCGCAGCTTGCCGAGGCGCTCGTTTGCATCCAGCATCACGGTGCCTGCCGATGGTTCGAGATCGCCGCCGAGAATTTTCATGAAGGTCGACTTGCCGCAGCCGTTGGCGCCAATCAGGCCGTAGCGGTTGCCGTCGCCGAATTTGACGGAAATATTTTCAAACAGCGGCTTGGGGCCGAACTGCATGGTGATGTTAGCGGTGGAAAGCACGGGTGCAACCTTTGAAAATCATGATGAACGTGAACCGGAACCGGCGCAACGCGAACAAACGGGAAGGTGGAAGGACACCAGGGGCGCTGCTAATTGGCTGGAAACGGATTAGCGAAAAATGGAGGCGGGGGTCGGAATTGAACCGGCGTCTACGGCTTTGCAGGCCGCTGCATAACCACTTTGCTACCCCGCCTGGGGCCGTCATTGTAACTGCGAAATAGAAAGCATGCCATCACTTCCAGAAGTGCCGTGCAGGACAACGAACACAAACGAATGCAGGCAATGGAGCGGGAGAAGAGTCTCGAACTCTCGACCTCAACCTTGGCAAGGTTGCGCTCTACCAACTGAGCTACTCCCGCGTAAAATCTACTGCTGACTATGCGAACTTCTCACAATAAAAAAAGGAAGCATCGAGCTTCCTTTTTTTCGGATATGGAGCGGGAGAAGAGTCTCGAACTCTCGACCTCAACCTTGGCAAGGTTGCGCTCTACCAACTGAGCTACTCCCGCGTCAACAACAGGTGCATATTATAAAGTAGCCGCCGTTCTTGTCAAGCAAATCCGCCACTAAATCACGTTGCCGACGCTCTCTTTGATCAGCGGCCACGCGCGGCGCAAATAGTAGAACATCGACCACACGGTCAGTACTGCAGCGACCCACAGCAGCCATTGGCCCCAGATGCGGGTGTCGATGCCGCCGAACAGCTGGCCGTAAAACAGCAGCATCGGAATTGCCACCATCTGTGCGGTGGTCTTGATTTTTCCGAGTGAGCTGACGGCTACTGATTTCGACGCGCCCAATTGCGCCATCCATTCGCGCAGCGCGGAAATTGCGATTTCACGGCCGATGATGATGAAGGCGATCACCGCGTCGACGCGCCCAAGTTTGACCAGCACCAGCAGCGCGCCAGCCACCATCAGCTTGTCCGCCACCGGGTCGAGAAAGGCGCCGAATGCCGACGTTTGATTCCAGCGGCGCGCCAGGAAACCATCGAACCAGTCGGTAACGGCGGCGATGATGAAGACCGCAGTGGAAGCGATTCCCTTGTCGAACGGCGACAGCCATGCGTCGGGCAGGTAGAACACACCTACCACCAGCGGAATCAGCGCCACGCGCAACCAGGTCAGGAGAATCGGAATATTGATCGGCATAAGTTTAGCTTTGTGTCATTATCGGCCGCAATCGGACCATATGGCAATCCTGGCGGGCATATTATGCCCCGCCCGCGTCATACTCATGTATTGGTCGCTGCATGTGGAGATATTTCGACCGCCGTCGTGCGGTGCGAGCGGATGAATTTCTAGTGCAGCCGTCGATAAATTTCTTCGGCCAACTGGCGCGAAATGCCGTCCACCGCCGCCAAATCGTCGACGCTGGCATCCTGCACTCCGCGCAGGCCGCCGAAGCGCGCCAGCAGTTTTTGCCGGCGCCGGGCGCCGACGCCCTCGATCTCTTCCAGTTGCGAAGCCTGGCGCGTCTTGGCGCGGCGCGCGCGCATCCCGGTAATCGCAAAACGGTGGGCCTCGTCGCGAATCTGCGCGATCAGCATCAAGGCGGCTGATTCCTTGCCCAGTTCGCGCGGCGCACGCTCGTCGGCGAATACCAGGGTTTCCAGGCCGACCTTGCGCCCTTCACCCTTGGCAACGCCGACGATCAGGCCGATGTCGAGCCCGAGCTCGGCCAGCACCTGGCGGGCGATTTCGACCTGGCCGCGGCCGCCGTCGATCAGCACGATATCCGGCATCACGCCCTCGCCGTTGGCGACCTTTTCATAGCGGCGCATCAGTACCTGACGCATTGCCGCATAGTCGTCGCCAGGCGTGATGCCACCGATGTTGTAGCGTCGATACTCGCCGTTTTGCATCGCATGGTGATGGAACACGACGCACGATGCCTGGGTGGCCTCGCCCTGGGTATGGCTGACGTCGAAGCATTCGATGCGCAACTGCTCGATGTCGTCGACTTCGATGCCGAGCGCCTCGACCAGCGCGCGCGTGCGCGACTGCTGCGACCCTTGTTCCGACAAGAGCCGCGCCAGCGAGATTTCGGCACCCTGTTGCGCCATGTCCAGCCAGCGCCGGCGCTGCTCCTGGGGCTGGAATACCAGATGCACGCGATGGCCGCATTGCTCGGCCAGCGCCAGCATCAGTGCCGGTTCGTCCAG
>DATJCV010000094.1:0-14269 GCA_035497775.1 Burkholderiaceae bacterium
CTGCCTTGAACCGGTTATGTAGGCAACGATCGAGCTGAACGGCATAGTCGTTCTGTAAAATTTCCACCGGCATGCCCAATGCATTGAATAGGCTAAGCAACGCGAAATTCACCCCAGTGTGCCGATATAGACCCATGGTGCTCGATTGGCGGGGCGCAAATTCCATCAGTCTGAACTTGCCATTACGGTCTTTTTTCACTTGAAAAAACCAAGCTCCATTCAAAGACACCGTTTCATTGATACTTTCGGCGATATGCTGGATATCCTCTGTGACCTTCACGGCGGTCGATCGGAATGAAATACCCATCTGAATCCTCTCGCGAGTTCTGGGGCCGATGAACAATAGCTTGCCAGTCGCATCTGTGAAGCAATCGACGCTCAACTCCTCGCCTGGAAGAAACTCGGTTACCAGAAAATCGGGATTCTTCTTCAAATAAAACGCCAACTCCTCTGGGTCCTGCGCTACGCAAGTACCTTTCCCGCCTTGCCCCGCGTCCGGCTTCAAGAAGACAGGAAAAGGCAGATCCAGAAATGGCGCGTCAAACACCTGCGGGCAAAAGTCAAACGAGCGAAATACGTCGTAAGTGCGCTTTTTATATCGCGCAATCCGATTGGTTTCGGCACACGATGTCAATACGTGCGCGGCTAATGCAGACTGATGTTCGGAAAGAAAACAGGCGACGGTATCATGCGTTGGATAAATGAATTCGACGTCCAGCTTGCGCAACAAGCAATTGAAGCGTTCGATAAAGTCCGGCTGTTCCACATACAGCGCGTCTTCCGTATAGCGATCTTCCGCATACACAAAAGAGGCATGATCGCTCTTTCCGGATGCACCGAACAACTCGACGTGATGGCTGTATTTCAAGGAGTTATATATCTCCAGACCAATCTCCGAGCCAGCCGGAAAGATCAGTACTCGATGCTTGGCATTCATGGGAATTAGGCGTTTGTCAGCGTCAACTCCGCCAGAATTCCGCAGGACAACTCTGGATAATCGATTGCCGCCAAACAAAGTGCGTGGACAATCTTTTCATCCAAGTTCAACGAGATCATCTGGCTAGTGGTCAACGGTTTCAAATAGATACCTTCCAGGCGTTTAATTGCATAGCCTGCTTGCAGAATATCCTTGCGCAGTGACTCAACGGTATAGTACCGCTTGTGTCCCAGGAGTAAATCGTGCTCCGACAGCTCTTGCATATCTGGCAGCAATCCTGCCAGATGACCGAGTCGGCGATTTAATACTTCTGCATTGGGTACGGTAACAAACATCCGCCCCCCCGGTTTCAAAAAGCGTCGAAAGTGTTTCAAAATCCATACCGGATCGTCAACATGCTCCAATATGTAACCGAACATGATTACATCGAAATGCTCCGAGGTCTCGAATGTTTCAAAATAGGATTCTGCAATCTCAACAGTTGAATTAGGAAATCGCTGTCGAAAATTCTCAATGACGGCTGGCGATGCGTCTATTACGACATGGCGTTTAAAGTGCTGTGCAAAGACGCCTGTCGTAATCCCATGTCCAAGTCCCAATTCTAGGAGTGAGGACGCTCCTGCCGAGAACTGGATTACCCGTTCCGGGTACCACTTTAATTGAATAAAATTATCGAAATCGTAAATACTTGAACCTTGATAGGCTTGAACGTGATTATCGAGGATATTTGTCATAGAGAATTGATCATTAAAAAAGTCGTTGTTTGTTTTTTTGCAGATTGTTGGCTTGAGAATTCAATCTAGACCAAATCAAAATTTCCGGTAATTTCCAAGAAAATTTCCCTCTTGGGATTGAACATCATCACGTCGATGATGGAGAGCCAAGGCACAAAGTTATTGTCGAACTGAGGATAGGTGAACGGCCTCGACTTGACAAATAACAGTTCGACGCCGCGCGCTTGAAATTCTTCTTGGTTATAAAGCTGCGTGCCACCGATGGCGTTAATGTAGGTATCGGCGCCCAGCGCGGCGCACAAGGCGAGCACTTTGTCCTGCCCCTTCAATTCGTGGTCGATATCGATTTCCGATGAAATCCGGATCGGTGTCGCCAGCCCCAAGTGTCCGCAGGTGTTGATAAGGGAATGATATAGAAACTTATACAGGTTCGACTCCTGATATCCGACGACCTGCTCGATCAGCGCATAGGTCTCCGTAAAATAAGGTGCGCGGCGGTATGCTTCGGCAATCTGATTAAGAAATTTTTCCCGGTTGAAGTCCGGGGAGAGTTCCCTGTCACGTATGTCAAGGGAATCCGAGGCGCTTTTCAAGGAAAGTGAGAACGTGGTCTCGACACCATTGCGCAACATGCGGTTGCGGTTGATCCACCCCTTCTTGGTGTACTTGATGTTGTCATACAGAACGAACAGATCGGCTGCACCGATGAGCTGGTAGTACCCAACATAAGGAAAAAAATACGGCTGCATGATCGCGAGTTTCACGCGCTTTTCCCTCCTGTTACGTTTTTTCTGACATGCATTTGGCGCGCCGCGATCGAATGCATGGCGATTTCCATGCACGCCAGGGCCGACTTTTGGACAGTCGTTGAAAGGCACATTGGGTATTTGCGCAAGGTCGTCGTCATCTAATGAGTTCGGCCGGTGTCTGCCTCATGCCGGAGCGTTTAGCCGGCGTTCTTGCTGGCGTGGTGGCACTGTGGTTCGTATGTTATGCAACACGCGCTCGACCTGACCGGCTAGCAAGCTGGGGTAAATCGGCAGGCAAATCACCTGATCTGCGGCCGCTCGGGCAACCGGCAGATTGGCCGGAACCGCCGACTGCATGCCGCGATACATCGGAAAATCGCTGATCAGCGGATAGAAATAGCGGCGCGCATGAATTCCCTCTTCGCGCAGCTTGTGATACAGCGCGTCGCGGCTGAGCGGATATTCTGGGCGCACCAGGATCGGAAAATAAGCGTAATTGGTGCTCTGCTCGTCGGCCTGCCCCAGGCAATGAATGCCAGTCACGCCCGCCAGCCCTTCGCGATAGGCACGATCGATCGCCTTGCGCGCCTGCAGCGCCGCGTCGATGCCTTCGAGTTGCAACAGGCCGAAAGCGGCATTGATTTCGCTCATCTTGCCGTTGATGCCGGGTGCGACCACGGTCACTTCATCTGCGATCCCAAAATTTTTCAGATGATCGATGCGCTGCTTGGTCTTGGCATCGGGACTGACGATTGCACCGCCCTCGAAAGTGTTGAACACTTTAGTGGCATGAAAGCTCAGCACCGATAGATCGCCGTAGCCAAGTACGCTGTGGCCGTCCGGCAGCCTCACGCCGAATGCATGTGCGGCGTCATAAATCACCTTGAGGCCGTAAATGTCGGCTATCTTTTGGATGCGTTCAACGTCGCACGGACGACCGTAACAATGGACCGGCATGATGGCGGTGGTATGCGGAGTAATCGCAGCTTCGATCTTGCCCGGATCAACATTTAGGGTGATCGGATCGATATCGACAAACACCGGCTTGATGCCGTTCCAGAGCAGCGAATGTGCGGTGGCGACGAAGGAGTACGGCGTGGTGATGACTTCACCCGAGATGCGAAGCGCCTGCAGTGCGGTGATCAGGGCGATGGTGCCGTTGGTAAACAAGGAGATGTGTCGCACCCCAAGATATTCGCACAGCGCCTGCTCAAGCCGTTGATGAAACGGGCCCCCATTGGTGAGGATCTTGTTGTCCCAAATCTGCTCCAGATACGGGATGAACTCGGCCAACGGTGGCAATTCCGGTTGTGTGACGTAGATCTTCTGATTTTCGTATGGCTCGATCATGATGGATTTTTACTGGCTTTCAGAGCCGGCCGAGCTCGGTCTATGATGGCAGGGCCATGCGCGTGGGAGATCGACTATAGAATATCTGGCGCCTTGCCTGGCTCCCTTTTGGCGGCAAGCAAGGCGACTGTTAAATACTGGAAGCTTCACCACGGAGGCCGAGAAAGAAATCCGTCACATCTTTTATCGGTTGTTGATTTTCAAACAGAACGTGGCTATTCGCGAGCATCTTCGACTTGATTTTTTCGCGCAAGGCGTGATCTTTGGCAATTGCCACCGCCTTCTGGGCGTAATCTTCAGTGCCAGTTGCAACGCACTCCATCATATCCAGGAGCTTGCAATAAAAAAATCCGACACGGCCACGAAGGAATTCGCCGGGTCTTGTTACAAACGGTGTGCCGACGGAACACGTGGCAATCGCAGTCGAGCCGATCCCGAAATGGAATGGATCGAGCACCACATCCGCAGCCACGTTCATGCCGATAAAGTCCGCGTAATCTTTCACCCAGGGCAGGAACACAATGCGATTGCGCACGGAATCAGGAATGGTTTGCGCAAACCGGCTTGCCAGTAACTCGTGCCATGTCGAACGGAACGCATCCTGGAACAAGACCACGTATCCAGTCGCATCCAACTGCAGGATTCGCGCGATCGCATCGTCGAAGTCTGGATGCAGTTTTTGCAGCAACATCGGACAGAGATAAATACGGCCGTCCAACGGCAACCCAAGTTCTTGGCGCGTTTTGAATACCGGCGGCAACACCGGGCGTTCAAAGTAAAACAGGCCGAGCGGAAGCCGCACCAGCTTTTCGCTGTAATGCTGATCGGCATCGGCCGGTTCAGCCAGGTCGGAGGAGAGAAAATAATCGACATTTCGGATTCCGGTCGTGACCGGATGCCCGCCGGTCACACATTGGGTGCGCGCCAAGCGGGAGCAAGCCAGTAAATAACTCAGCGGCTCCATACCGATGTCAAGATAAACCAGAATATCCAGTTCCAGTGCCGCCACCATTTCCCGGGCACCGATCAGGCTGTTCGGCAAATGCACATGCGTGCCGCTGAAGTTCGGATATGCTTTGCCGATCGCCTCGTCCTGCGGGTCATGATGCGAAATCAGCATGACGTCGAATTCCGCCTCCTGCGCGATCGCTTCCACAACCCGGCTATAGCAGCGCGAAACCGAATGGCTATAAATGTACTTCGACAGAAAACCGATCCGCATTTTTCGATGAGGCGACGGTGGTTGCGCACAATGCGGCGCAACATAGAGCAAATCAGGACAGGCGCGCTCGTAAAAGCGTGCAATCGTTTGCTGAATATTGCGATCATTCCAGCCCTGGAAGGCCAGATAGAAGGGGGACATTCCATAGTCTTCATAAGGGTCGGACAGCGTCACGCCTTCTTCTATCAAGCGATTCAGGTTCCGTTCAAATTGCGTTCTGGTTTCCAGCACCTGCTCCTTGGTGCCCATAATGGGAGGCAGCATTAGGTCGAGTTTGATGCGAGTTTCATTACTCGGCTGTAACGCGACACTTTTTTGATAATAGGCAATGGCCTCATCTAATTTCCCCTGGGCCGCAAGTGCGCCTCCCAAATGGTTCAGTGCTTTAGTAAAATTCGGTTCGAGTGATAGTGCTATGCGGCAGCGCTCGATTGCCTCATCCAATTTGCCTTCGCGCAGCAGCATGCTGCCCAGATTACTGTGTGCCAAGGCAAAAATCGGGTTAATCGCAACGGCATGCTGGAAACTCTGGAACGCCTCGTTCAACTTGCCTTGTTTCTGAAGGGCGCTACCCAGGTTGTTGTGTGCTTCAGTCAAGCTCGGATTGAGCGAAAGCGCACGACGGCAGTTTTCGACGGCAGCGTCTAACTTGCCTAGTAGCATGAGGGTGTTTCCTAGGCTGGCATAGGCCTCGGCACAGTCCGGCTTCATGCGGATTGCACGTCGAAAACTCATAACCGCGTCCTGGTATTTTCCCTGCACCTGTAACACGGCCCCCAAATTATTATGCGCCTCCGCATAGTTCGGCTGCAGCGCCAGCGCCTTTTGATAGCTCTGGATGGCGCTGTCCAGCCGACCTAATGCCTGAAGTACAATCCCCTGATTAAAGTACATCCGGCCAGACGCTTTTGCCCTGATCGCTTTGCCGATCCACTCAACCGCATCCTCATTTTGACCAAGCTGATGAGCGACCAGGCCCATGTTGTGCAACGCATCCGGATGATTCGGCTTTACCTGGAGAACTTGACGGTACATCAGCTCTGCCTGATGCAAGCGCCCTGCATTGTGGTGTTCGAATGCCTCTTGCATGGCCATGGCGCTCGACGGCTGGCTGGGAGCGGTGGTTGCCCCCCGATCCCCCTCATGCCGCACACAACATTGCTTGTATTTCTTGCCGCTACCGCAAGGGCAGGGATCGTTACGACCAGTTTTTTTCATAAAAATTATTTTATTTTTACGTCTCTTATTTCACTTGGCGGCCAGCATCGGTAAAAATGATGAGTTCGCGCGTTTTTCAGACTGTGCTTGCTCCAAAGCAAGAAGTATAACAAAGGCTGAACGCCTCATGACCAGTCCTGCTTTGCACGCCAGGCCCGGAGCATTAAAATTGGATTACAAACAATGATTTGCTGCAGTGGATTGTAAACAAAGGAGAAACCGGGTTTACTCTTGATTTTGGAGAGTGCAATGAACCCTGCTGTGATATTGATCCAGTGCTTGCAGGAAATCGACGATCCGCGCGTAACAGGCCGATGCGATCACGCGTTGGTCGATATTCTGACGATTGCGCTGTGTGCGGTAATGGCGGGAGCCGAAGGCTGGGACGATATCGAAGATTGGGGCGAGGCCAACGCAGACCGGCTGCGCCCCTACTTGGCGTTGCGCAATGGGATACCGGGGCACGACACCTTCCGGGGGGTGTTCGAAGCCATCGATCCGAAGCGGCTGGAAGCGGTGCTGCTGGAATGGGTGGGCAGGTGTGTCCGGCGCTGCCACACAGCCATCTACCTGCCACCGCGAACGAAAACGATATGGTAAGCGCACTCGTCGCTTACGAAAAAGCGACCATTCCTGAACGGGCTCGCATTGCGTATGACGCGGCACGTCAGCGATGGCAGCACAATCTGACGCTGCAGCTCGGCAGTGGCAATGCCGCCTACGCGACGGGAGACCGGCATGGCGCACTAACGGCATTTCGTGCAGCAACGCTGGACCATCCCGATAGCGCGCCGGCATTCAATAACCCGGCACCCTGCGAATAAATCAGCGCGTCCCTAGCGAAATAGGTTGTAACTAACGCCACCTCCCAAGGCCTGATATAAAGCAATACTATCGACTAGGCGTTGTGCCTGAGCCGCAACCCTATTGATCCACGTTTGCTGCGCCTGTTGCTGCGCAATGAGCAATTGCAGGTAGCTGGTCGCGCCCAGCCGGTATTGCCGCTCGATCGACTGTAAGGATGCCTGCGCAGCCGCATCAGCGGCTGCAAGGGAAGTCAAGGCCTGTGCATCGCTTTCCACCGCGCGCAAGGTGTCAGCGACGTTACGCAAAGACTCCAGTACGACGCTCTGGTAATTGGCCGTTGCGGCATCAAAAGCGGCGAGCGCCGCCCTCTTTTCAGCGGGTAGCCCCGGATTGAAAAGAGGCTGGGTGAGTTGCGTAACCAGGCTCCACACCGCCGAGCCGCCGCCGAACAGGGCCCCGGCGCTCAGCGCTTGGGAGCCAAGGCTGGCACTCAGGTTGATTTGTGGGTAGAGCTTGGCGACCGCCACGCCATAGTCTGCATTGGCTGCATGCAACAACGCCTCGGCCGCCTGGATATCCGGGCGGTGGTGCACCAGTTCCGAGGGTACGACGAGCGGCAGTTCGGTGGGTAGAGTGAATTCGGTCAGCGTAAAGGCCGGGACGCCGCCCGCGCCCGGGGCACGACCGGCAAGCACCGCCAGCAGATGCTGAGTTTGTTGCAGTTGTTTGCGCAGCGTCGGCAGTTCGGCGCGCGTTTGCTCCACTTGGGCTTGCAGGCTCAACACTTCATCGGGTGCGGCCTGACCGATACGCATGCGTTCATGGGCCAGGCGCAGTTGCTCGTCTTGCGCGCGCACGATGGCGGTGATGGCTTCCAATTGCACGGCCAGGCGTGCATGGGTGATGGCCGCGGTAGCAATGTTGCCGGCCAGGGTCAGGCGCGCGGCATTCAGTTCGAAGCGACGATAGTCGGCGCGAGCAGCCAGGGCTTCGAGTGCGCGCCGGTTGCCGCCGGCCAGATCGAGGTTGTAATGCATGCCAACGCTGGCGTTGTACAGGCTGTATTGACGCGCGTCTCCGTTCAACCCTTGGCTACTGGGGCTCATTTGTTGGCGCTGAGATCCTAGTGCGACATCTACCTGTGGATATCGTGTCGAGCCCGCATGTGCGGCAAGAAGCTCCTGCGCCTGCCGCAAATTGGCACTGGCGGCTGCCAGCGTCGGGCTGGCCTGGAGCGCTTCGTCGATCAGTGCATCGAGTGCGGGCGAACCCAATGTACGCCACCATTGCGTTTCGATCGGAAGCCCTTCGACCAGGCGTTGCGCTTCGCCGAACTGCGTAGGTGCGGACGCAGTTCTATCAGCCACCGATGTTTCGGTATAGTGAGCCGCATCGGGCGCGGGGGGACGCTGAAAATCAGGGCCGGCAGCGCAACCGCTCAGCCCGGCTGCGACCAGGCCGGCCATAAGAAAAGTAGCCGCAAGCCGGCTTCCGGGGATGATGGGACCCTTGCATGTTTTAGCGTGTTCCATAGAAATGCTCCATGAAGGATTGGCGGAATGCTTGACATTCAATCGTTCTCTCATTCGACCCTCTGCCCTTCGCCGGCTTCCTCATGGGTCACGCCGTCACGGATGTGGTAGATGCGTTTGAATGTTGGGATAATTTTTTCGTCATGAGTGACGACGATGATGGCGGTCTCGAACTTCCGGGCCATGTCGTTGAGGATGCGGATCACAGCCATGGCGCGCTCGGAATCCAGCGGCGCAGTGGGCTCATCAGCCAGGATCACCGGCGGACGATTAACCAATCCGCGCGCGATGGCAACCCGTTGCTGCTCGCCACCCGAAAGTTGCGAGGGCATGGCGCGCGCCCGATGTTGCACATCCAGCGCCGTAAGCAATTCCAGTGCCTTCGCGCGCGACTCTCCATTCGCGACGCCTGCGAGCATCGGCAGCAGCGCCACGTTATCGGTGACATCGAGAAACGGAATCAGGTATGGCGCCTGGAATACGAAACCGATCTTGTCCCGTCGCAAGGCGCGCAGATCACGGACTTTCCAGCCGTCGTCGTAAATCACTTCATCGCCCAGCGTCATGCGACCGGCGGTCGGGTCAATCACCGCGCCCAGACATTTGAGCAGAGTGCTCTTGCCGGAACCCGAAGGGCCGATCAATCCGACCACCTCACCCGGCGCCACTTGCATATCCACGCCTTTCAAGGCATCGACGGCGGTGTCGCCTTCGCCATAACGTTTTCTCAAACCTTCGATGCGTATGCCTTTGCCGCTCATCTCACCCCCCAATGGCTTCGGCCGGATCGACGTTGAGTGCCATGCGAATGGCGACGATGCTGGCCAGCACGCAGATCCCGAGCACGGCGAAAAAACCGGCGATGGAGTCGAACGGCATCAGCAGTACATACTTTGGAAACAGGGGCGCTGAGAAAGTGGCGGTGATCTTGCCGACCACGAAGCCAATCACACCCAGGGCGAGCGCCTGCTGCATGATCATCGCGGCGATGGTTCGGTTGCGAGTGCCGATCAGCTTCAAGACTGCGATCTCGCGGATCTTGTCCATCGTCAACGAATAGATGATAAAGGCAACGATGGCCGCGCTGACGATGGCCAGAATCATCAGGAACATGCCAATCTGCTTGGCCGAGGTAGCGATCAGCTTGCCGACTAGGATGCCTTCCATCTGGGTCCGGGTGTGAACCGTCAAACGCTTCCAGCGCCGGATCGATTCGGCCACATCGTCCGGCGCATGGCCAGGTTTCAGCGTGACCAGTACTGCATTGACGAACGCGTTGGTGCTCTGTGAAGCAATCACGGCATCCAGCAAACCCGGCACACCGGGTCGATTGAAGGCTGGGTTGGCTTCAGTGCGACGCCGACTTTGCCAGATGGCGTCGTTGTCCTTGAGGAACTGAGCTTCCTGGGCATCCTTGAGCGGAATGAATACCATCGGGTCGCCACTGGACGACACCATGCGCCGTGTCAGCCCCACGACGGCGTAATGATTGCGGCGGATGACAAGACGATCTCCCAGTTTGAAGCCGGTAGCGATGTCGGCCACCGCCTCGTAGTGGCCGCGCGTGATCTGGCGTCCAGCGACGAGATAAGGAGGCCATCCGGGTGTCGCCCCCAATTCGCCGGGCGCAATGCCTACCACCATGGTGCGTATATCGCTGTCGCCCTTGCGCACCTGCATGGTCAGGTAGGTCACGTTCGCTGCCTGGGCGACTCCCGGCATGGCGAGGATAGCGCGATACACGTCATCGTTTAGGCTGGACGACTCCGCATAAGGGCCCAGAGTGTCCTTTTGCACCACCCAAAGATCAGCGCCACTGTTGTCGAGCAGCGCCTTGCCGTCGTCCACCATGCCCCGGTAGACCCCGGCCATGACCAGCGTGACGCCAATCAGCAGGCCCAAACCGATGCCAGTGAAGACGAACTTTCCCCAAGAATGGAGAATGTCGCGCCCGGCCAGGCTGATCATCGTGATACTCCGGGGATGTGGTCGACCACATGGATGCGGCTGCGGGCCGTCAGTGCCTTTTCGCTATAGGTCACGACCCGGTCCCCATTGTTGAGCCCTTCGCGCACCTGCACGTAACCATTGAGGTCGGAAGCGCCGAGCGTGGCCGGCGAGAAACGCAGATCGCCATCGACGATTTGCCAGACCCCGACCTTGTCGCCCTCACGCCGGACGGCAGCGTTGGGAATCAGAGGAGAGGCAGGGAGCGCCGGCAAGTCAGCCGTGACTTCGGCCAGCTCACCCACGGGCGGCAGCGGCTGCGGGATGGTATTGAAGACCACTTTGGCCAACGTTTCCTCGGTCACTGGGTCGGCCTTGGGTTCCACCCGAAGCACATGGCCTTCCAGCATTCGGCCGTTGCGCGAACGCAGGACGATACGAGCCGGCAACCCTCCAGCCAGACCCGATGCGCTGAGCTGGTCGAAGCGCACATTGACCCACAGACTCTTGGGGTCGATCACTTCCACCACGGTCTGGCCGGCGACGATGGTCGTGCCGGGATCGGCATCGCGCACCGCGACTACGCCGTCAACCGGCGCGATCAGGCGCAGATTGCTCCTCTGCGCAACCAGTGCTGCGCGGTCGGAGCGTGCCCGGGCAATATCTTCCCGAACGGCCGATAGGACGGCATCGGCGATCTGCAGTTCCTGCCGCTTCGTGGTGACGATTTCCTCGCTGGTCGAGCGCACCGCAAACAATTGCTCATAGCGGCCCGCCTGGGTTTGCGCGTAGACTTGCCGGGCCTCGGCCTCACGCAAAGCCGCTTCCGCACGCTTGAATGCCGACTCCTGCGAGCGGACCCGATCATCGAGATCGACCGGATCCATTTCACCGAGCACCTGCCCGGCCTTGACCTGGTCGCCTACATGCACCTCCAGGCGTTTTAGACGCCCGGCAAACGTCGGCCCGATCTTGTAGGTGTAGCGTGCCTCCACCGTGCCGATGCCGAACAGCGCTGGCGTGACTGCTCTGGATTCCACTGCCACAACTGTCACAGCGACCGGTGCCAGCGGGCCGGAACGGAGGCCAACGTAGATGAAAAGTACAAGCAGTGGGATGATCACAGCCAGCAGCGCCAGGGTACGGCCTTGGAGTGGTAGACGTTTCATAGTGCGCTCCCGACGCCGCGTCGATAAATTGCAAATACGCGTGGCGCATCGAGGCGCATGCGTCCTACCTCGCCTGCCAGCAGCGATTGCATGACCAAGCCCTGGATCGTGCCAATGAACAGCGTTGCCGCCGCCTCGTTGTCAAGCGCAGGAGACAACTCGCCGCTGGCCTTGCCTTTCTCGATGAGACGATGCAAGCGTTCGCCATAGCGCTGAATCAAGGTCTGCACCACGCGCTTGGCAGGTGTCGATTCGGCACGCTGAAGCTCGCCAAAAATCATTCTGGGCACGCCGGGGTGCTCGGCCACGAATTCGATATGGCTCATGAACATCGCCTCCATCGTTGCCAAGGGCGACTCGATCCCTTGTGCGGACCGATCGATTCGGGCCAATAGGCGCTCTGTGACCCACTCCATGACCGCTTGCCAAATCGCTTCCTTGTTCGGAAAGTGCCGAAACAGCGCACCTTGAGTCAAGCCCATGTGCTTAGCGATAGCCGCAGTCGTGATCTCGCTTGGGTTTTGTGAACCCGCAAGCGCCACGACGGCTTCGACAGTCACGGCACGGCGCTCATCAGCCGGAAGATGCTTTGAATGGGTTTCCACGATCGCCCTCTGGATAGATAGTAATTGGTTACTATCTTATCATAAGGAGCGAAACAAATAGAAAAATTAGTCGAAAATTCGACGCATTCGCCAATATTTGGCGACTGTACGAACTTAACGTGTTTTATTTTCCGTTTTCTGGGGGCAACCTCAAGGTACAGCAGGCATTCAGCAGTCTGCCGCCAGCCTGCGCAACGGTTCGCGTCTGCCCGCGCAAACGCGTCCGGCAAGTGGGACCAGTGGTGCAGGTCGCCTCAGCTGGCTTCCCGCTTGCGCGGCATTGACGATATGGGCGCCATCAGAGATTGGTAGCTAATCAGGAGCAACAATCGAATCCCCGATGCGGATTATCAAGGCACCTAGACTCTTTTCCCCGTTGCGCATTCGCCCCAAACCAGAGGCGGACAACCGCCGCTCCGGATGGATTGACTTTCCTCAAACTGGCTTGCCGTACGGCGTTGTAGGCTGCTTGCTCGGGTGTCCCACCGAACGGACGCGCCGACTCGACCCGCATGAATCGACTCCAGCGAACCAGCCGTAAGACGAAAGAAAATCATGAGGCAAACATTCAGACGCGCTTTTGTCCATATCGTAATGGCGGCATTCATTTTCACCGGCTTCATGCAAGCTACGCAGGCAGCCATGATCAGCACCGACCAGATCCATGCTGAAGCGAGTGCCCAACAAAATCATGACAGGATTGCCGCCGCATTGAACCGCCCGGAGGTCATGTCGCAACTTGAAAAGATGGGCGTTACCAAGGTGGACGCCCAGGCGCGGGTAGCCGCATTGACCGACACCGAGGTCGCCACGGTAGCCGAGCAGATGGACAGCTTGCCTGCCGGCGGCGACGGCATCCTGGGCGCGCTGGTGCTGATCTTCGTAGTGCTGCTGGTTACGGACATCCTTGGCCTCACCAAAGTCTTCCCATTCACGCGCTCCATACATCGCTAGCGGCTCAGTAACGCGCATGGTTCTGCCGCCACCAGGCATTCTTCTTCTGCTGTTAGCGTTGTTGCTGAGCGGCTGCGCGACGCAAACCGAGGCTGTGCGACGCGACGCCAACCTGCCGCGCCGCGTCGAACTCCCATCGACTCCATTTTTTGCTCAGGAGCGCTATCAATGCGGGCCAGCCGCGCTAGCCATGGTGCTTGCGGCTGCGGGCATAGCCGTCGTTCCGGATGAACTGATCTCCCAAGTCTATGTGCCGGAACGCGAAGGCAGCTTGCCGCCGGAAATGCTGGCCGCCGCGCGCCGCAACGGTGCGCTGGCGATGACCATTGGGTCACGCCTGGCGGATCTGCTAGCTGAAGTCTCCGCAGGTAATCCAGTGCTGGTCTTGCAGAACCTCAGCTTGCCGATTTTCCCGTTGTGGCACTACGCGGTGGTCATCGGCTTCGATCTCGACAAGGGTGAACTCTTGCTGCGCTCGGGCACCACCGAGCGTCTCGTGATGCCGATGTCTACCTTTGAGCACACCTGGGGCCGCAGCAATTTCTGGGGCATGATGGCGCTGCCACCCAGCCGCCTGCCGGTCACCGCGGACGAAAACGACATGGTCAGCGCGCTCGTCGCTTACGAGAAAGTGACCATTCCTGAACGTGCCCGCATTGCGTATGACGCGGCACGGCAACGATGGCAGCACAATCTGACGCTGCAGCTTGGTAGCGGCAACGCGGCCTACGCGGCGGGAGACCGACGTGGCGCGCTAATGGCATTTCGTGCAGCTGCACTGGACCACCCTGATAGCGCGCCGGCATTCAATAACCTGGCGTCGGTACTGGCAGAGTTAGGACAATTGGACGAGGCCCGATTGGCAGCACAAAAGGCTGTCGCGCTCGGAGGACCCTGGCGCGATACCGCTGCGGCCACGTTGGCGAGAATCGAGGCGCAGCAAACGCTTAAAAAGAGGCCTTGAGCAATGTTTAATAGTGGCTGGCCATGGATTGCGCCAGCACACCCGTTTCGTGCAAGTCTGATTCAAGCTCTGTTTTCGATA
>DATJCV010000095.1:0-8153 GCA_035497775.1 Burkholderiaceae bacterium
CGCTGGGCGAGCTGTATCAGGCCATGACCGGCCATCCGGAACTGGTGTCGGGCACCGGCCGCAACGATCTGGCATTCATGCAAACCGGCGCCGGCGACTGGGTCGCCAAGATCGGCGCTGACGGCGTGCAAGTGATCGGCGTGCGTTCGGCCGGCCTGGGGATTGCGATCAAGGTGGCCGATGGCAACATGCGCGCGCTGTACACGGCGGCGGTCGCGGTCCTGCAGCAACTGGGCTTGGTGACGGCGCCGGACAACTCGCCGCTGGCGCCTTGGTTGCGGCCGCAGCTGAGTAATTTCATGGGCCTGCACACCGGCGAAGTGCGGTCGGTGCTGCAAATCGGCAAGGCCTAGTCTGCGCTAGCGTCCTTGCCGCTGCCACCGGCCGGGCAGCTTAGTGTTGCTGACTACCGTGCATCATCGGTGCCCGCTTGACTTCCTGCACCGGGACCGAGACCTCGAGCTTGCCGGCTTTTTCAAAAGTCAGCGTCAGCGGCAGCGTGTCGCCGGCCTTCAATTGCTGCTTTAAGCCCAGCAGCATGATGTGGTAGCCGTCGCCTGGCTTCATCACGACCTTGGATGCCGGGGCCAGGTCGATGCCAGCCACCTGGCGCATTTTCATCACGTTGCCATCCATCGACATGGTGTGGATTTCGGTTTTCTGGGCCACCGGGCTGGCGGCGGCGAGCAGCCGGTCACCGTCCTTGCCGCGGTTTTCCAGCGTCATGTAGGCGGCGCCCGATGGCTGGCCCGGCACGGTGGCGCGCGCGTACGGATGGTCGACATGGAGCGTGCCTGCCTGGTAGTTCTGGGCCGAAACGGCGGCGCTGAATGCCAGCAGCGCAAAGAGCGAAACGAGAGGGCGGAATTGCATGATGATCCTTCAGGTGAATTAAGTTGGGGTCGTTGGCCGGGTGCGCGCAGTGAACACTCCAGTCCGGACGGTACAGCGAATGCGGGAATGTCAAGCCGTGCCGGCGTAGCGCCGGCCGACATCAGGCGCGCGGCGGTCCGCGCGGCCGCGCGCGCCGGTACGGTTGCTGGCCGGTCCGGACGGCGAACGCCGCCGGTACCGGTCGCGGTGCCGGCCACGCACGGACCGGCAGCGCTGCCGCCGTCACCGGCAGCGCCAGCGTCTGGCCATGCTGGCAGCAAGCCAGGCAATGCACCGCGGTGCCGTGCTGCTGTTCCGGAGTGGCCGCGCCGGCGACGCTGCAGATCGCCATCTCGAACGCCGGTGCCGCCGGCAGTGCTTGCGCGACGCTCGGCAGCAACCCACCCAGCAGCAGGCTGAGCGCGGCGAGCCAGGCAATCAAGGAGCGTGAAGCGGCACGTGACATGGCAGGCGGAGCAAGACGTGTGGATCGGGCGATTATAGCAACCGCGCCACGGCCGCCGATATCCGCTAGTTGCCGCCGGCAAAACCGTTCTGGCGCCACGCCTCGAACACCACGATCGCCACCGCATTCGACAGATTCAGGCTGCGGTTGTCCGGCCGCATCGGCAGCCGGATGCGGCATTGCGGCGCAAATGATTCGCGTAACGCCACGTCCAGGCCGCTGGTTTCCGAGCCAAACACGAACACGTCGCCCGGCTGGAACGCCAGTTGGTTGAAGGCGGTCGAGCCGTGCGTGGTGAGCGCAAACAGGCGCGCCGGGTCGGGTTGAGCGGCGTGCAGGAAGGCTGGCCAATCGCGATGTACCCGCATGTGGGCGAATTCGTGGTAATCCAGGCCGGCGCGCCGCATGCGGGCGTCGTCCAGAGCAAACCCGAGCGGCTCGACCAAATGCAACTGGGCGCCGGCATTGGCGCACAGGCGGATGATGTTGCCGGTATTGGGAGCGATTTTCGGCTCCACCAGAACGACGTGAAACAAATGACTTCTCCTAATGCGGCGGCGTACGGGCAAAGACGAAATTGGTCACGCGTGCAGCGCCATAGCGCTTCAGCGTCGCCGCCAGTTCGCCCAGCGTGCCGCCGGTGGTGATGACGTCGTCGACCACGCCGATATGACGGCCGGCGATGCGTGCCAGCGCCGTGCTGTCGAGCATGAAGGCGCCGCGAATGTTTTGCTGGCGCTGTTGCGGCAGCAGCAGTGTTTGCGGCCGGGTTTCGCGCTGGCGCCATACCAACTGCGGCTCCAGGGCGATGCCCAGCATGCTCGACAGCGGCCGCGCGATTTCCAGTGCCTGGTTGAAGCCGCGCTGCGCCAGCCGCTGCGGCCCGAGCGGCACCGCCGTCAACAGCGCTGGCAATGGCGCATCGGCACTTGCCTTCAGCAGTACATCGCGCAGCAGGCTGGCAAACAACGGTGCGAGCGCCAGTTGATGGCCAAACTTCAAGCCTTGCACCAATTGATCGAGCGGCGCTGCGTAGTCCGCGGCAACCAGCGTGGCATCGAAGGCGGGTGCCGCTTTCAGGCAAGTGCCGCACACGGTCGCCGCGTCTGCCGGCGGCAGCGCGATGGCGCATCGGCGGCAGCGCGGCGGCGGCGACCCGAAAAATTGCGCGTGGCAAGCAGGGCATAACAGCTGGCCGGAACTGCCGCATAGCGCGCACGTCGACGGCAACAACGCGGACCGGCGTTGCCACCATCGGCGTGAGCAGCGGCGCAAGTCAGGCAGCATCGCGGCGAACCTTTTCAAGGTATAGACTATGACAATTATCTCATTCACCGTTACCGATTTACATGCAACCGAAACCCCTCTCCAAAGCCAAGCAAAGCGGGCCGATCGACCTGCGAATGGTGCGCTCGCTGTTCGCACACCCCGGGCGCGTCGCGGAATCAGCTTTCCTGCGGCGCGAAATTAGCACCAGGATGCACGAGCGCCTGGAGCTGATCAAGATCGTGCCGCAGCAGATTCTGGACGCCGGCTGCGGCGAAGGATCGGATCTGACATTGCTGCAAAAACGCTTTGCCGACGCTCATGTGGTGGGGCTAGATGCGTCGCCGGCCATGCTGGCGGCTGCGCGTCGCGAGCAGCAGGCTGCCAGCTCGGCGCTGCAGCGGATGCTGAAGAAATGGCTGCCGACCAAGCCGGGTGTTGCGCCGGAGGGTGGCGTCGGCTTGTTGTGCAGTGATTTCGCGGCGTTGCCGCTGGGCGCCAAGGCGGTTGACATCATCTGGTCCAACCTGGCGCTGCACTGGCACCCGCAGCCGGACCGGGTCTTCGCGGAATGGCGGCGCGTGCTGCGCCTGAATGGCTTGCTGATGTTTTCCTGCTTTGGGCCGGATACGTTCAAGGAGCTGCGCACGGCATTTGCCGTTGTTGACGAGCTACCGCATGCGCTTAGTTTTGTCGATATGCACGATTTTGGCGACATGTTGACCGGCAGCGGTTTTTCGACGCCGGTGATGGATATGGAAACGATCACGGTGACGTATGACACCACCGACAAGCTGCTGGCCGATGTCCGGGCCTGGGGCGGCAATCCGCTCAGTACCCGGCGCCGTGGTGCTGTGGGCCGGGCAGCTTGGGCGCGCATGCTGCAGGAGTTGGAAAGCCAGCGGCGGCCGGACGGGAAAATACCGCTCACTTTTGAAATCATATACGGCCATGCATTCCGGCCGGCGCCGCGCTTCAAACGGGCTGACGAGTTGGCGGCTCCGCTCGGGCCGGCATGAGGGCCGGAAAACAAGCACGCATCAGCTAAATGTGAAGCCGGATTGAGGCGTGATTTTCGTTTGCCGGCGCGGCGCGCGCGAGCCTTGAGCAAAATTGAATTCCCTTGATATAAATCATTGTTCGGTCTTATACTTCCTGCACTTTCTCCAGTAGGCATGTGTTCGATTTGCTGCCGGAGCGTGATTGCCATGGCATTGCGCGAGTGGACGTTAAAGCGCAACTGCTCGCTGTCTCCGCGTCAGTTGGCGCTGTTTTACGCGAGTTTGTGCGCGGCATCTTTTACCATTGCGGGCCTGTTCGCAATGTTTGGCATGCACTATGTATTCGAATTCGCGCTGCTGGAAATGGTGTTGGTCGGGGTCGCGTTTCTGATTTATGCACGACACGCGGGCGATCGCGAACACATTGCGCTGAACCGCGACTGGCTGCTGGTGGAGTTGATCGAAATGGAGCGGGTGCGGCGATTTTGCTTGGCTCGCCACCTGACACGGATCGAATTGCCGTCGTCGCGGCATCCGCTGGTGACATTGGAAGCGGCAGGCTTGCGAGTTGAAGTCGGCCAGTTTTTGACTGAACGCAAGCGGCGCGAATTCGCGCAAGAGCTGAAACGGGAACTGCGGCGCGGTGTGGCGGCAGGTGGTTAGACAGAATTCTTATTCAGGGCTGTTGAGGAAAACATGAAATATGCGAAGCGCCTTCTCTCGTTGATGCCTGCTACCGCGCTGCTGATGGCGGCTTTGCCGTCATGGGCGGTGGTTGATAGTCCGGGCGGCCCGGCCGTGCTTCAGCTGAATTTGCATAAGCCCGTCACCGAAATCGCTCACCAGATCTATTCGCTGCATACGATGATGCTGGTCATCTGCCTAGTGATTTTCATCGCTGTGTTTGGCGTGATGTTCTATTCGATTTTCAGGCATCGCAAGTCGCTCGGCCATAAGCCGGCCACTTTCCATGAAAGTACGGCAGTCGAAATCGCCTGGACCGTGGTGCCGTTCCTGATTGTGATCGGCATGGCGCTGCCGGCCACCAAGACCATCATTGCGATGAAGGATACCTCGAATGCCGATCTGACGATCAAGGTTACCGGCATGCAATGGAAGTGGGGCTACGATTACCTGAAGGGCGAAGGCGAAGGCATCTCCTTCCTGTCCAACTTGGCCACGCCGCGCGAACAGATTACCAACGCCGCCCTGACCAAGGACGATAACTACCTGCTGGAAGTGGATAACCCGGTAGTGGTGCCGGTCAACAAGAAAGTGCGCGTGGTGTTGACGGCAAATGATGTGATTCACTCATGGGGTGTCCCTTCCTTTGGCGTCAAGCAGGACGCGATTCCGGGCTTTGTGCGCGACAGCTGGTTCAAGGCCGATGCGATTGGCACCTATCGCGGGTCGTGCGTCGAATTGTGCGGCAAGGAACACGCCTTCATGCCGATCGTGGTGCATGTGGTGAGCGACGAGGATTACACCAAATGGGTCGATGGCAAGAAAAAGGAAATGGCGGCCAAGGCCGATGATCCGAACAAGGTCTGGACGATCGATGAATTGAGCCAGCGCGGCGAAAAAGTCTACGCGGCGAATTGCGTGGCATGCCATCAGGCCAACGGCAAAGGGGTGCCGGGTGCCTTCCCTGCGCTCGACGGTTCAGCCATGGTCACCGGCCCGAAAGCAGGGCAGATGAAAATCGTGATGGACGGCAAGGGCGCGATGCCGGCATGGAAAGGTGTTTTGTCGGACACCGAGATCGCTGCGGTGGTTACCTATACGCGCAATGCCTGGTCCAATAAGGCGCAGGAAAACATCGTGCAGCCGGCTGAAGTGCTGGCGGCGCGAAAGTAGAATAATTCAAGTTATTGCGGGACAAAGGCAAGCGCAATGGCACTTTGTTCTCCAGCATGATGAACAGTGCGCGACAGAGTTCGGTCAGCCGTTGCTCTGTTTTTAATAAATTAGGAGTTTGAGATGAGCACAACCGCAGTCGAGCACGCACACGATCACGCTCACGATCATGGGCACGAGCAACCGCACGGCTGGCGTCGCTGGCTATACGCGACTAACCATAAGGACATCGGTACCCTCTACCTGATATTTTCGTTCACGATGCTCATGACCGGCGGCGTGCTGGCGCTGTTGATCCGGGCCGAACTGTTCCAGCCCGGCCTGCAGTTCTTCCATCCCGAGTTCTTCAACCAGTTGACCACCATGCACGGCCTAATCATGGTGTTCGGCGCGATCATGCCGGCCTTCGTCGGCTTCGCCAACTGGATGATCCCGTTGCAGATCGGCGCCTCCGACATGGCGTTTGCACGAATGAACAACTTTTCGTTCTGGCTGCTGCCCCCAGCCGCCCTGTTGCTGACCACGTCGTTCCTGGTGCCGGGCGGCGCCACCGCTGCCGGCTGGACCCTGTATGCGCCGTTGTCGACGCAAATGGGCATCGGCATGGATATGGCGATTTTCGCATTGCACCTGATGGGCGCGTCGTCGATCATGGGTGCCATCAATATCATCACCACCGTGCTGAACATGCGCGCGCCCGGCATGACACTGATGAAGATGCCGATGTTTTGCTGGACCTGGCTGATTACCGCTTACCTGCTGATCGCCGTGATGCCGGTGCTGGCAGGCGCGATCACGATGACGCTCTCCGACCGCCACTTCGGCACCTCGTTCTTCAACGCCGCCGGCGGCGGCGATCCGGTGATGTACCAGCACGTGTTCTGGTTCTTCGGCCATCCTGAGGTGTACATCATGATTCTGCCGGCGTTCGGCATCATCTCGCACGTGATCCCGACCTTCGCCCGCAAGCCGTTGTTCGGCTATGCGTCGATGGTGTACGCGACCGCGTCGATCGCGATCCTGTCCTTCCTGGTCTGGGCACACCACATGTTCACCACCGGCATGCCAGTGACGGGCCAGCTGTTCTTCATGTACGCGACGATGCTGATCGCGGTACCGACCGGGGTCAAGGTCTTCAACTGGATCGCGACCATGTGGCGCGGCTCGATGACCTTCGAGACGCCGATGCTGTTCGCGATCGGTTTCATTTTCGTCTTCTCGATGGGCGGTTTCACCGGCCTGATCATGGCCGTGGCGCCGATCGACATTCAGATCCAGGATACCTACTACATCATCGCTCACTTCCATTACGTGCTGGTAGCCGGCTCGCTGTTCGCGATGTTCGCCGGGTTCTATTACTGGGGTCCGAAATGGACCGGCTTCATGTATAACGAAACGCGCGGCAAAATTCACTTCTGGGCCTCGCTGATCACCTTCAATATCACCTTCTTCCCGATGCACTTCCTTGGTTTGGCCGGCATGCCGCGCCGTTACGCCGATTACCCGGCGCAATTCACCGACTTCAACATGATCGTGTCGATCGGCGCGCTTGGATTCGGCCTGTCCCAGGTGTATTTCCTGTTTGCGGTGGTGATCCCGTCCATTCGCGGTGGCCAGAAGGCAGAAGCCAAACCGTGGGATGGCGCCGAAGGACTGGAGTGGACGGTTCCAAGCCCGGCACCGTTCCACACCTTTGAAGTTCCGCCGGTGGTCAAATAACAGTGAGGACGGCAGGCGGATGCCTGCCGATTTCGCATGCCACAGAAAAATCCAAATAATCTCAAGACTGGCCTGGTTCTGGCTTCGATTGCGCTGGTTTTTTTTCTTGGACTCGTGGTCAAAAGGATGTGGTTTACCTGAAATGAAAAAACATGACTCCGGTGGCGGTGCGCAGGGCGAAGCCGGAAGGCTGAATTCGCAGATGCTGGGCAAGCTGCTGGTGGTCGCGGTGTTGATGTTTGGTTTTGGGTATGCGCTGGTTCCGGTCTACAAAAAAATTTGCGAGATTACCGGCATCAATATCCTGACGTTGAAGGATGGCACGGTGCCTGCCCCGGTCGCCAATACACAGGTTGACCGCAGCCGCACCATCACGGTCGAGTTTGACGCCAACGCGCATGGGCCGTGGCGTTTCCGGCCAACCGTCAACAGCTTGCAGGTGCATCCGGGCGAAATGACCCAGGTGGTGTATGAAGTGGTAAATACGCAAGCGCACAGCATCAACGCGCAAGCGATTCCGAGCTACGCGCCGCAGCAGGCGTCGGCGCACTTCAAGAAAGTGGAATGTTTCTGTTTTCAGCAACAGACCTTGGGGCCGAACGAAGCGAAGCAGATGCCGGTCGTTTTTTTCATCGATCCGGCGCTACCGAAAGATATCAAAACCATTACCCTGTCTTATACGTTTTTCGAGATTGGCGGACCGGGCAAGGCAGCGAGTTAGCAAGACAGCGGGTTAAGGTGGGTGTATGCAAAAGCCGGAAAAACACGAGGGTGGCAACTTGCCCTTTGTAGCAGCGATGAAAGCGGTGTTCTGGTCTTTTTTTGGAGTCAGAAAGAGAAGCGCCTACGAAAAAGATGCCGTACACCTGAACCCGGTTCATGTGATCATTGCGGCACTGATCGGCGTCTCGATTTTTATCGGGGCATTGGTGCTTCTGGTAAAGATTGCAGTCGCGATATAACAACACAAG
>DATJCV010000096.1:0-13184 GCA_035497775.1 Burkholderiaceae bacterium
TCCCTCGCTGCGATCCTGGAATCGCGCGGCCTGAAAGTCACTCTCCTCAAGCTCGACCCCTACATCAACGTCGATCCCGGCACGATGAGTCCGTTCCAGCACGGCGAAGTGTTCGTCACCGATGATGGCGCCGAGACCGACCTGGATCTCGGCCATTACGAGCGTTTCATCAGCACGCGGATGAAGAAGGTCAATAACTTCACCACCGGCCAGATTTATGAATCCGTGATCCGCAAGGAGCGTCGCGGGGAGTATCTGGGCAAGACCGTTCAGGTTATTCCGCATATCACTAATGAGATCCAGGAGTATATCCATCGCGGTGCGCAAGGCTACGATGTTGCGATCGTCGAGATCGGCGGCACGGTGGGTGATATCGAATCGCTGCCGTTCCTCGAAGCCGCGCGCCAGCTGAGCCTGCGCGCCGGGCGCAACGCCACTGCGTTCGTCCATCTGACACTGGTGCCGTACCTGGTGTCGGCCGGCGAGCTGAAAACCAAGCCGACCCAGCACAGCGTGCAAAAGCTGCGCGAGATCGGCATTTCGCCGGACGCCTTGCTGTGCCGTGCCGATCGTCCGATCCCGGACGACGAGCGCGCCAAGATCTCGCTGTTTTCCAACGTCCAGGAAGACGCGGTGATTTCAGTGTGGGACGTCGACACCATCTACAAAATTCCGCAAATGCTGCACGACCAGGGCTTGGACGCGATCGTCTGCGACAAGCTCGGCCTGACGCCGCCGCCGGCCGACCTGTCGATGTGGAACAAGCTGGTGCATTCGCTGGAAAACCCGAAGACCGAAATCACCATCGGCATGGTCGGCAAGTATGTCGACCTGACCGAATCCTACAAGTCGCTGACCGAAGCCTTGCGCCACGCCGGCATCCACACCGAATGCCGGGTCAATATCGAATACATCGATTCCGAAGAGCTGGAAGCGCAGGGCGTCGCGCCGCTGGCGAAATACGACGCGATCCTGGTGCCGGGCGGCTTCGGCAAGCGCGGGGTCGAAGGCAAGATCGCCGCCGCGAAGTTTGCGCGCGAAAACAAGATTCCCTATCTCGGCATCTGCCTCGGCATGCAGGTGGCTCTGATCGAGTACGCGCGCGACGTCGCCGGCTTGACCAAGGCCAACTCGACCGAATTCGACGAGGCGACCGAGCAGCCGGTGGTGGCGCTGATCAACGAATGGCAAAACCACGACGGCAAGGTCGAGCAGCGCGACGCCAATTCGGATCTCGGCGGCACCATGCGCCTGGGTGCCCAGACCTGCGCCGTCAAGCCCGGCACACTGGCCGCCGAAATCTACGGCAGCAGCGTGACCGAGCGCCATCGTCATCGCTATGAAGCGAACAACCATTACCTGCCGCGCATCGAAGAGGCCGGGTTGGTGGTGGCGGCGCGCACGCCGAGCGAGAACCTATGTGAAATCATGGAGCTGCCGCGCACTGGCAAGCATGCGCATCCGTGGTATCTGGGGGTGCAATACCACCCTGAATTCAAATCGACGCCGCGCGACGGCCACCCGTTGTTCATCTCGTTCATCAAGGCGGCGCTGGCGCACAAGCTGGCCAGTACCGAAAAGGAACTGGCATGAAGCTGTGCGGCTTCGAAGTTGGCCTCGACCAGCCGTTTTTCCTGATCGCCGGCCCGTGCGTGATCGAATCGCGGCAGATGGCGTTTGACACCGCCGGCCGCCTGCAGGAAATCACCACCCGGCTGGGCATCCCGTTCATCTACAAGTCCTCGTTCGACAAGGCCAACCGCTCGTCCGGCACCTCGTTTCGCGGCCTGGGCATGGACAAGGGGCTGGAGATCCTGGCCGACGTCAAACGGCAGCTCGGCGTGCCGGTGCTGACCGACTTGCACGCAATCGAGGAAGTCGAACCGGTGGCGGCGGTGGTGGACGTGCTGCAGACGCCGGCCTTCCTGTGCCGCCAGACCGATTTCATCCACGCCTGCGCGCAGTCGGGCAAGCCGGTCAACATCAAGAAGGGCCAGTTCCTGGCGCCGCACGACATGGTCAACGTGGTCGACAAGGCGCGTGCAGCGGCGGCCGAGGCCGGCCTGCCGACTGATAACTTCATGGTGTGCGAGCGCGGCGCTTCGTTCGGCTACAACAACCTGGTGTCCGACATGCGTTCGCTGGCGATCATGCGCGAGACCGGTTGTCCGGTGGTGTTCGACGCCACCCATTCGGTGCAACTGCCGGGCGGGCAGGGCACGTCCTCGGGCGGCCAGCGCGAATTCGTGCCGGTGCTGGCGCGTGCTGCGATCGCGGTCGGGATTGCCGGCATCTTCATGGAAACCCATCCGAACCCGGCCGAGGCGAAGTCGGACGGCCCCAATGCGGTGCCGCTGGCACGGATGGAAGAATTGCTGTCGACGTTGCTGACGCTGGACCGTGCGGTCAAGCGTTCGGCGCTGCTGGAAAACGATTTTTCGTAATTTTTCGTAATTGAGGCTGGCGTCGCGGCCGTGTGGCCGCGACGCCCTCTGATTCTTGATTTGGGAGACTTGTATGAGTGCTATCGTTGACATCATTGGCCGCGAAATCATCGATTCGCGCGGCAATCCGACCGTCGAATGCGACGTCTTGCTGGAGTCCGGCACGATGGGCCGCGCCTCGGTGCCGTCTGGCGCCTCGACCGGCTCGCGCGAGGCGATCGAATTGCGCGATGGCGACCAGAGCCGCTATCTCGGCAAGGGTGTGCTGAAGGCCTGCGAGCACATCAACACCGAAATCTCGGAAGCGATCATGGGGCTGGACGCCAACGAACAGGCGTTCCTCGACCGTACCCTGATCGACCTCGACGGCACCGACAACAAGTCGCGCCTGGGCGCCAACGCCATGCTGGCGGTCTCGATGGCGGTGGCCAAGGCCGCCGCCGAGGAATCCGGCCTGCCGCTGTACCGCTACTTCGGTGGCTCCGGCGCGATGCAGATGCCGGTGCCGATGATGAACGTGATCAACGGCGGCGCGCATGCCGACAATAACCTGGATATCCAGGAATTCATGATCATCCCGGTCGGCGCGCCCAGCTTCAAGGAAGCACTGCGCTACGGCGCCGAAGTGTTCCATACGCTGAAGAAAATCCTGCACGACAAGGGCCTGACGACGGCGGTCGGCGACGAGGGCGGTTTTGCGCCGTCGGTGGAAAACCATGAAGAGGCGATCAAGCTGATTTTGCAGGCGATCGAGCAGGCCGGCTACGAGCCGGGCACGCAGATCGCGCTCGGCCTCGATTGCGCCGCCTCCGAGTTCTACAAGGGCGGCAACTACCATTTGCAGGGCGAGAACATGACGCTGACCGCGGCCCAGTTCACCGGCCTTTTGGCATCCTGGTGCGACAAGTATCCGATCATCAGCATCGAAGACGGCATGGCGGAAAACGACTGGGATGGCTGGAAACTGCTGACCGACACGCTGGGCAAGAAAATCCAGTTGGTCGGCGACGACCTGTTCGTCACCAACACCAAGATCCTGCGCGAAGGCATCCAGAAGAACATCGCCAATTCGATTCTGATCAAGATCAACCAGATCGGCACCTTGACCGAAACCTTCGCCGCGATTGAGATGGCCAAGCGCGCCGGCTACACCGCGGTGATTTCGCACCGATCGGGCGAGACCGAGGATGCGACGATTGCCGATATCGCGGTCGGCATGAATGCGCTGCAGATCAAGACCGGCTCGATGTCGCGCTCGGACCGCATGGCCAAATACAACCAGTTGCTGCGCATCGAGGAAGATCTGGGCGACATCGCCAGCTATCCCGGCCGCAATGCGTTCTACAACCTGAAGTAAGCCGGCACGCGCTTGCCTTGGCCCGGTCTGCTGAGTAACGGATGCGCTTGATCATACTTAGTCTGGTGGCGCTGCTGCTGTTGATCCAGTACCCCTTGTGGCTGGGCAAAGGGGGCTGGTTGCGGGTCTGGGATCTGGATCAGCAAGTCACCGTGGCCAGGCAAAAAAACGACGAACTGCGGGCGCGCAATGCCAAGCTCAATTCCGAGGTGCAGGATTTGAAGGATGGCACCGGCGCCATCGAAGAGCGCGCCCGGCTGGAACTCGGCATGATCAAGCAAGACGAGGTTTTCGTGCGCGTCCTGCCGCCGGGTTCGCCGCAGCCGCAAGCCGCGCCACCGGTTGGCGCCAGCGGCAGCCAGTGACCGGCGCCGCATGACTCAAAGCTTCCTGCTGTTCGGTTTCAGCGTCAGCCTGCTGGAAATTGTTTCCTTCCTGCTCGCCATCATCACGGTCTGGCTGAACATCCGGCAAACCCACTGGGCTTGGCTGTTTGCCATTCTCTCTTCCGCCACCTACGGCGTGGTGTTCTTCGAGTCGCGCCTGTATGGCGACGCCGCCCTGCAACTGGTGTTCATCACGGTTTCTGCCTGGGGCTGGACCCAGTGGCTGCATGGCGGAGCCGACCATCAAGCATTGCAGGTGTCGCGCCTCTCGCGACGCGGACGCTGGCTGTGCGGATTCGGCTGGCTGGCCGGTTTCGCGTTGTTGTCGCTATTCCTGCGGCACTACACCGACACCGACGTGCCGTATACCGACGGCTTCCTGACCGCCGGCAGCCTGGTCGGCCAGTTCCTGCTGTCGCGCAAGAAACTGGAAAACTGGCATGTCTGGATCGCGGTCGACGTGCTGTACATCGGCCTCTATATCCATAAAAGCTTGCTGCTGACGGCCGTCCTGTACGGGCTGTTCGTCGTCATGGCGATGGTGGGACTACGCGCATGGCGCACATCACAAAGCCGGAACGCGCTGCAGCCCGCGTAGCGCTGCTGGGCGGCGAGTCGTCCGGGAAAACCACGCTGGCGAGGGCACTGGCTGCCCATTACGGCACGCTATGGGTGCCGGAATACCTGCGGGAATTTACCGAAGGCCACGGCCGGCCGCCGCTTGAGCCGGAGCAACTGGAGGTTGCCCGTATCCAGGTCGAGCGTGAGCGTCAGGCGTGGCGACAGGCGGACGGCTTTCTGTTTTGCGACACCACGCCGCTGATGATCGCGATTTACAGCGATTTCTGTTTCGGCCGCATCGATGCTGAGCTGGAGCGGCTGGCGCAGAGCCACCGCTACGATTTCACCATTGTGACCGCACCCGATATTGCCTGGGTGGCGGACGGTCTGCAGCGCGCATCGGATGAAGTGAGGCAGGCCATCCATCGCGCGGTACTGGCCCAGCTGCAGGCGGCTGGAACGCCCTACCTGCTGGCTTGCGGCAGCCTGGAAAACCGCCTGCGGCAAACAGCATCCTATCTGCGAGATCGCGCGCTGCCTTAGCAACGCGTAGCCGAAGGACGCGCGGCGAGCGATCCAAAACTTAACCGGCGGTCTTGCCGCTTTGCCAACCGCCACCCAGCGACTTGTACAGGCCGATCGCCGACACGTAGCGCGCCAGGTCGGCCTGAACTCGGCTATCCTCGGTCTGCAATTGTGTCCGTTGACTGTCCAGCAGGGTCAACAGGTCGTCCGAACCAGCCTTGTATTTCACATTGGCGATCCGGTACGCCTCCTGCGCCTCGGCCGCAGCCTGGGTCAGCAGCTCATGGCGCGCGGCACTGGCAGCGACCGCGCCCAGCCCGTCCTGTACTTCTTTCAGGCCAATCAACGCACTCTGCAAATACACCGCGACCAATTCGGTCTTGCGTGCTTCCGACTGCAGCACCTGTCCGCGCAGGCGGCCGCCGTCGAAAATCGACTGCGTCATCGACGCCACCAGCGATGACACCAGCGTGGAGCCCGAACTGAGCACGCCGGCCGCCGCCGTGCTGGCCGACAGCGTGAGATTCGGGTACAGCGCGGCGCGGGCAGCGCCAATGTCCGCGTTGGCTGCGGTCAATTGCGCCTCGGCGCGGGCGATATCCGGCCGCCGCTCCAGCAATGAAGCCGGCTGGTAGGGGGAGACGATCGGCAGTTGCAGTGTCGAAAGCGTTGAGCCGCGCACCGAAAAATGTTGTGGCGCCTGCCCCAGCAGGATCGCCAGTGCAGTTTGCGTGGTGCGCAAATCCTGCTCCAGAGAGGGGATCTGGGCCTGGATGTTGAGTACCGATGTGCGCTGCTGCGACACTTCCAGCGCGCTATTGGCGCCCTTGCTGTAGCGCGTTTCGACCAGCGCCAATACCGCCTGCGCGGCTTCCAGGTTTTGGTGGGCAATCGCCAGGCGATCTTTCAGCGCCAGAATCTGGAAGTAATTCGAGGCGACATCCGCCTGCAGGACCAGGGCCGCGGCATCGCGGTCATAGATGGTCGCATCCAGGCGCGCGGCGGCCGCTTCCGAGCCGGCGGCGCTGCCGCCCCATAGATCCACTTCGTAAGACACGCTGGCCGTCAACTGGCTGCTCTGGCTCGTGCCGGAATGTCCGTCCTGGTTGCTGGCGCTGGCAGACAGATTCACCGATGGCAACTGGTTCGCACGCACCATGCCGGCGGCCGCGCGCGCTTGCTGGATCCGGCTCAGCGCCGCGGCCAGATCATGATTGGCGGCCAAGGCCTGGGTCATCAAGCCATCCAGTTCACTGTTGCCGAACTGGCGCCACCAGTCGCTACTGACAGTGCTATCTGTGGCGGCAGCCACTCCGTCCCATTGCGCCGGCATCGTCAATTCCGGGCGCTGATAGGGTGCGGTCATGGCGCAGCCGGCCAAGGTGGAGAGAATCGCTGCGGCCAGCACGGCCGATCGGATACATTTTTTCATTTTTGCGTTTTCCTATTCCGAAGACAAGGCAACCACCGGGTCCAGATTGGCGGCTTTGCGGGCAGGCAGATAGCCAAACAACAGGCCGGTGGCAAATGCGGAGAAGAAGGCGAGCAGTGCTGGCATCGCTGTAAACACCACTTTCATGCCGAACGCCTGCGCCACCAGGCCGGCCGCGAAGCCGCCGGCGACGCCGATCAGGCCGCCGATGCCGCATACCACCAGCGCCTCGGTATTGAATTGCAGCAGGATGTCGCCGGTGCGCGCGCCGGTCGCCATCCGTACGCCGATTTCCCGCGTGCGTTCGGTCACCGTGACCAGCATGATATTCATCACGCCGATGCCGCCCACCAGCAATGAAATTGCCGCAATCGATGCCAGCAGCACGGTCAGCGTGTTCTGGGTTTCGGTGGCGGTTTCCAGCAGCGACGAGGTGCTGCGCACCTGGAAATCCTGGGTTCCATGCCGCTGCCTGAGCACCGCTTCCACCGCACCCTGAGTCGCCTCGATCTGCGCGCTGTTGTCCACTTTGACGTTGATCGAGTTCAGGTATTGTTTGCCGAACACGCGCATGTAACCGGTCGACAGCGGCATCAGCGCAATGTTGTCCATGTCCGAGCCGAAGGCATTGGCGCCTTTCCCGGCCAGCACGCCGACCACTTCAAAGGGGACGTTCTTGACCAGCACATAACGGCCGATCGGGTCTTCGCCATCCGGAAACAGGCTCTTGGCCACGGTTTGCCCGAGTACCATGACCGGTGCAAAACCCTGCACATCGGCATCGCTAATGAAGCTGCCGCTGGCCATCTTCCAGTTCTGGATCGAGGCATAGCCGGGCCAGATTCCGGTGATATTGGTCTGGTAATCGAGACTGCCGTAGCGCACCGTGGCGCGCGTGCTGCGCTCGGGCGAGACCACCGCGAGATGCGGGATTTCTCTTAGCGCCTCGGCGTCGGCCGCGACCAGCGTCGCCATGTCGCCGCTCGGACGGGTGCCGGGCGCACCCGGAAACACCAGCAGCAGGTTGCTGCCCATCGCTTCGATGCGGTCGATCACCTGCTGCTTGCTGCCGTTGCCGATGGCCAGCATCGCCACCACGGCGGCGACGCCAATGACGACACCGAGCAGGGTCAGCGCACTGCGAAAGATATTGCTGCGTAGCGAACGCAGCGCCATCTTGACCGCTTCTGCCAATTCCGGCAGCCACGTGCCGCTGCGGTTCGCCGCGCGCCGTGGACGCATGGGGCGCTGGTCGCTGGCCGCGGCGCCGGAGTCGCTGACGATGCGGCCGTCGGCAATCTGGATCACGCGCTTGGCATGTTGCATCACCTTCGGGTCATGCGTGATCAGCACGATGGTGTGGCCCTCGGCGTGCAATTGCTTGAGCAAAGCCAACACTTCCTCGCCGCTGCGGCTATCCAGCGCGCCGGTCGGTTCGTCGGCCAGAATCACTTCGGCGCCATTCATCAGCGCGCGCGCAATCGACACTCGTTGCTGCTGGCCGCCCGAGAGCTGGTTGGGCCGATGGCCGGCGCGCTGCGCCAGCCCCAGTTTGGCCAGCAGTGCATGAGCCCGTTCCGAACGGTCCCGTTTCGAGCTGCCGGCATAAATTGCCGGCAGTTCGACGTTTTCAGCGGCCGTGACCGAAGTCAGCAGGTTGTAGCGCTGGAAGATGAAGCCGAACATGTCACGCCGCAGCGAGGCCAGTTCGTCCTTGCTCAAGCCGCTGACGTCGGTACCGGCGACCCGGTAAGTTCCCTGCGATGGCCGGTCCAGGCAGCCGATGATGTTCATCAGCGTCGATTTTCCGGAGCCGGACTGTCCCATGATGGCGACGAATTCACCGGCATGGATTTGCAGCGTGACGTCGTCCAGCGCATGCACCGTGTTGTCGCCGCTGACATAGGTTTTCGAGACGCCGGACAGATCCAGGATGGGCATGGTCGGGGCCGACGGCGAGATCGACTGCGCGCTGCAGTCCTTGCTCATAACCGTGCTCCCATGCCGCCCCGGCCGCCTCGGGGCGCGACGTTGACCGCTTCGGTTTTCGATGGCGCCTCCTGTGGCACGACCACTTTGTCACCGACCGCCAGCCCGGATTCGACGGCCGCCACGGTGCGGCTGGAAACGCCGACCTTGACGCTTCTTTTTTCAACCGCATCGCCAACAGCCACTTGCGCCGAATACGCGTTGGCATCCTTGTCAGCCTGTTTGCCGCGTTCCGGCTGCAATGCGGAGAGCGGCACGACCGGTACGCCCTTGGCCTGTTCCAGCACGAAAAATACCTGCACCGTCATCTGCGACATCAGCGCCTGTTCGCGGTTGTCGACATCGACCAGCACGTTGTAGAGCACGACATCGTTCACCGTTTCGGGCGTTGGCATCACCTGGCGCACGGTGCCATGCCAGCGTTTGCCGGCATCGCCCAGCGTCGAGAAATAGGCCGGCATGCCGAGCTTGATCTTCGACACGTCGGCTTCCGCCACCTGCGCCCACACCGTCATGGTTTCCAGATTGGCGATTTGCACGATCACCGGCGCTGCCTGATTGGCGTTCACGGTTTGCCCCTGCAGCGAAGTTTGCGACACCACGGTCCCGCTCATCGGTGCATAAATCTTGGTGAAGCCGAGGTTGGCGATATCGCCTTCCAGCGTCGCCTGGGAGGCCTTGATCTGGGCTTGCGTCGCGGCCACCCGGGCGTTGGCGACCTTTAGCGCGGATTGATTGGTTTCCAGGCTATCCTGGCTGGCGGCCTTTTCGTTGAACAATTCCTGGCTGCGCGCCGCTTGCCGGGTCGCCAGTTCCAGTTCGGCTTTTTGTTGCACCAGCTGCGCGCGCAAGTTCTCCAGATTGGCCTGATTGGTGCGGGTCCTGGTTTCATACACGGTGGCGTCGACTTCGGCGATCAGGTCGCCTTTCTGGACGCGGTCGCCGATCTGCACCAGCACTTTCTTCAATTGTCCCGACACCTGCGTGCCGACATCGACATAGTCCTTTGGTTTCAGCTTGCCTAGCGAGGTAACGGTTTTTTCCACGTCGCCCAGTACTACCGTCACGGTCGTGACCGGTGGGCGATTTTTCTGCCCCAGATAGTTGTTGGCGGCGACGCCACCGCCGACCAGAAAGCCGAGCGCGAGCAGCGACAGGATGAGTTTTCGCTTGGGCCATGAGCGCAGCGGAGGTTTGGAATTGGATAACTCGGGCATCTGGTTTCCTTCTAAAAAAGACGGTTTGCAACACCAATGGCCGTCTGGTGCTTCTGGATGGTTGGATGATGCCCGGCAAATAAGGAGAAAATTTGAAGATTCGAAACAGCGCGGTTTTGGCCAAAATGCACGCCCTATAATGGGCCGTCGCTCAATCCAAAACGGCACCGCATGATCAAGCTCGGCATTACCTCGAAACTGTTTCTGGCAATTCTGCTCACGTGCGCGATCGTCGCCATCGCCATGGCGACTGGCGTGCGCTACAGCTTCAGCCAGGGCTTCCTCGGCTATCTGAACCAGCAGGAGGAGCAGCGTGTCGAAATGCTGCGGCCGAGCTTGGCCGCCGCCTATCAGGAACACGGCAGTTGGGCGTTTTTACGCGACAATCCGCGCCAGTGGTTTGCGCTGATCCGGCCGCCCGGCATGACGGCACCGAACGACGGCAGCTCGGTCCCAGGTCAGCAGAAGCCGCGCTTGACACCCCCGGAGTCCGATTTGACCGGCCTCAATTTGCGTATTTCGCTGCTCGACGCAGAGCGCCGGCTGGTGATTGGCAATCCGGCCGCGGCCAAGGGCGCTGCGCTGAAATCGGTGGAAGTCAACGGCGCCACGGTGGGCTGGATCGCGCTGCTGCCATTTCAGCAGGTCAGCACCGGCGCCGCACTGCGCTTTCAGGAACAGCAATTGAAAGCCAGCTGGATCATCGGCGGCAGCGCGACGCTGCTGGCGGCGCTGGTAGCCTTGCTGCTGGCGCAAATGTTTCTCGCGCCCGTCAAGCGCATCGCCGCTGCGACCCACCGGCTGGCGATCGGGGATTACCGCAAACGGGTGGCGGTGTCGTCCGGCGACGAGCTTGGCAAGCTGGCGGAAGACTTCAATCAACTGGCGCTGACGCTGGAAAAAAATGAACGGCTGCGGCGCGCGTTCATGGCCGATGTGTCGCATGAACTGCGCACGCCGTTGTCGGTGTTGAAAGGCGAGTTGGAAGCGATGGAAGACGGCATCCGGCCGTTGTCGGAGCAGAGTGTGCGCTCGTTGCAGGCCGAAGTGGCCACGCTCGGCAAACTGGTGGATGACTTGAACGAGCTGGCCTTGTCCGATGTCGGGGCGCTGACCTACCGTAAAAGCCGGGTCGAGGTCGTCGGGCTGTTGCGGCTGACCGTGGCTGCATTTGAAGAACGCTTCGCGGCCGGCTCGATAGGGATTGCCGTCGAAGCGGAGGCGGCGGCAGGAAAGGCCTACTGCCATGCCGACCCGGATCGGCTGCGCCAGCTGTTCCAGAATATTCTGGAGAATGCGCTGCGCTACACGGATCCCGGCGGCAGGCTGGTGATCAGCATCCACCGCAACAAGCGGAGTGTCACGCTCGAGTTCCAGGATACCAAGCCCGGTGTGCCGGCAGAGATTTTGCCGCATCTGTTTGAGCGCTTTTATCGGGTCGAGAGTTCGCGCAATCGGGCCAGCGGCGGCTCCGGGCTCGGGCTGGCGATCAGCCGCAATATCGTCGAGGCGCATCTGGGCAGCATCAGCGCCGCCAGCTCGCCGCTGGGCGGACTGCGCATCGTGGTCTCGCTGCCATTGAACGGAGAAGCAGCATGAACCCGGCCCCTGAGCAGGCAAGCCGGATTCTGATCGTCGAGGATGAGCCGAAGCTGGCCGCCTTGCTGGCCGATTACCTGCACCAGGCCGGTTATCAGACCACCCATATTGCCGACGGCCGCGAAGTGGTAGCGGCCGTGCTGCTGGCGCCGCCTGACCTGATCCTGCTGGACTTGATGCTGCCCGGGCGCGATGGGATTGAAATCTGCACCGAGTTGCGCCGTTTCAGCCAAGTTCCGATCGTGATGGTAACGGCGCGGGTAGAAGAGATCGACCGCCTGCTGGGGCTGGAAGTTGGCGCCGACGACTATATTTGCAAGCCGTTCAGCCCGCGTGAAGTGGTGGCGCGGGTCCGTGCGCTGCTGCGCCGCGTTGGCTACCGCCGGGAGCCGGAACCGGCCGCGCCGGGCCTGGTGCTCGATGCGGAGCGGCACAGCGCCAGCTTCAATGGCCGCGCGCTGGACCTGACGCCGGTCGAATTCCGTCTGCTGCTCGCCTTGTCCAGTGCCAACGGCCGCATCCTTTCCCGCGACCAGTTGATGAACAAGGCGTATGACGACTACCGCGTCGTCTCCGACCGCACCGTCGATACCCACATCAAGAACCTGCGCAAGAAGCTCGATCAGGTATCGCCCGAATACGAAATGATTCGTTCGATTTATGGGGTGGGGTACAAATTCGACGCCTGAGCGTTGGCTGTGTGCGAACCAGGAGAGCTGGAGCAGGCAACCGGCTGCGAAACCCGGTTCGGCCTTGCAGGACGCCTTGGTTCCGGCAGGCACAAACCGCTTCGCGGGCAGGCCACCTGCATTCCGTGCTTCACCCTTGCGCGGGAACGACAAGCCAACACTGAGAGCCAACCGCCAGAAACAGTAACTCTGGAGTATGTTACTTAAACGGCCATTTTATGGCCGAAATCAGGTTTGCGCACTGGGAGTATCTGGCTACCGGCAGTGCCTGACGCTTCAGTGGCGGGCGTCGCTCGGTGGCAGCAAGGCTTCGGCCGGCGCTTCGCTGGCGAATAATTGCGCGCAGTCGACTTTGTCGAACTCGTAATGCCGGCCGCAAAAATCGCAGTCGATGCCGAGCTGGCCTAGCTCGTCCAGCGCCGACTGCACTTCCGCCACACCCAGCATCTTCAGCATGTTGCCGACCTTTTCGCGCGAGCAGCTGCAAAAAAATTGCGGCTGTAGCGGATCGAACAGGCGGATCGTTTCTTCCCAGAACAAGCGGTGGCGCAGCGTCTCGACGTCGGTCGCCAGCAGCTCCGGCCGCTGCAAGGTCGAGGCCAGCGCCAGCAAGCGCTGCCAAGTCTCCGCTTCTTCGTGCGGCGGCGCCTGCGTGCCGCCGCTGCCGGGCATTTTTTGCAGCAGCAGGCCGCGTGCGACTTCGGTATCCGCGGCCAGCCACAACTTGGTGTCCAGCTGTTCCGAGCGCACCATGTAGCTTTCGATGATCGCCGCCACCGTCTCGCCGTCGAGCGGCACGATGCCCTGGTACGGTTTCTGCCCGGGCAGCTTGTCGCGCGGATCGAGCGTGATGGCGAAGCGTCCGTGACCGTTCTGGTTGACCAGTTGCGTGATGCCGGTATCGTCATCGATCACCGCATTCGGCGCCAGCTTGGCCGTGGCGCGCAGCCGCAGCTCGGCATCGCACTCGACCACCAGCAGGCGC
>DATJCV010000097.1:0-7431 GCA_035497775.1 Burkholderiaceae bacterium
GTGGATTTCCAATTCGCCGATCGCCGACGTCTTCGTAGTCTGGGCCAAGGATGACGACGGCGCGATCCGCGGCTTCGTGCTGGAAAAGGGCTGGCAGGGGCTATCGGCGCCGGCGATCCACGGCAAGGTCGGCTTGCGCGCGTCGATCACCGGTGAAATCGTGCTCGACAATGTGTTTTGCCCGGAAGAAAATGCCTTCCCCGAAGTGCGCGGCTTGAAAGGGCCGTTTACCTGCTTGAATTCAGCGCGCTATGGGATCGCCTGGGGCGCGCTGGGCGCGGCCGAGGATTGCTGGCACCGCGCGCGCCAGTACGTGCTGGACCGGCAGCAGTTCGGCAAGCCGTTGGCGGCCAACCAGCTGATCCAGAAGAAGCTGGCCGACATGCAAACCGAGATCGCGCTCGGGCTGCAGGGCTGCCTGCGGCTGGGACGGATGAAGGACGACGGCAGCGCGGCGGTCGAGATCACCTCGCTCTTGAAGCGCAATTCGTGCGGCAAGGCCTTGGACATCGCCCGGCTGGCGCGCGACATGATGGGCGGCAATGGCATCTCGGACGAATTCGGCGTCGCCCGCCATCTGGTCAACCTCGAAGTGGTCAACACCTATGAAGGCACGCACGACATCCATGCGCTGATCCTGGGCCGCGCGCAAACCGGCATCGCGGCGTTCTGAGGTGGAGACCGCATCGACTCATCCGGCCGCCGCGCGGCCCGCGGCCTTGGCCGGCCTCAAGGTGCTCGACCTGTCGCGCATCCTGGCTGGCCCGTGGGCCGGGCAACTGCTGGGCGACCTCGGCGCCGACGTGATCAAGGTCGAGCGCCCGGGAGCCGGCGACGACACGCGCAGTTGGGGGCCGCCGTGGCTGGCTGACGAAGCCGGCAATGCAACGACGGACGCCGCCTATTTTTTCAGCGCCAACCGCAACAAGCGTTCCATCGCGATCGATATCAGCAGCGTCGAAGGGCAGGCGCTGATTCGCCGCCTGGCTGGCCAGGCTGACGTGCTGCTGGAAAACTTCAAGGTGGGCGGACTGCGCCAATATGGCCTGGACGCCGAAGCACTGCTGCAACTCAACCCGCGCCTGATCTACGCATCGGTCACCGGCTTCGGCCAGGACGGACCCTACGCGGCGCGCGCCGGCTACGACTTCCTGATCCAGGGCATGGGCGGGCTGATGAGCGTCACCGGCCGCCACCAGAGCGAGGAGGGCGCCGGGCCGCAAAAGGTCGGCGTGGCGCTGACCGACGTGATGACCGGCCTGTACACCGCGGTCGGGGTGCTGGCGGCGCTGGCCGAGCGGGAACGGACCGGCCAGGGCCAGCATATCGATATCGCGCTGCTCGACGTGCAGGTGGCGGCGCTGGCCAACCAGGCGGCCAATTACCTGATCGGCGGCATGGTCCCGGAACGGATGGGCAATGCGCATCCGAACATCGTGCCCTACCAGGATTTCCCGACTGCGGACGGCGACATGATCCTGGCAATCGGCAATGATGCGCAGTTTGCGCGTTTCTGCGCAGTGGCCGGCCATCCCGAGTGGGCGCAGGACCAGCGCTTCGCCAGCAATCGCGGCCGCGTCGAAAACCGCGCGGCGCTGCTGCCGCTGATCCGGCAGGCGACGGTATTCCGGCCGACTCGCGAATGGATCGCGGAGTTGGAAAAGGCGGGTGTGCCGTGCGGGCCGATCAATCGTATCGACCAGGTCTTCGACGATCCGCAGGTGCAGGCGCGGCAGTTGCGCATCACGCTGCCGCATCCGGTCGCCGGCCAGGTGCCGCTGGTCGCCAATCCGATCCGGCTGTCCGGCTCGCCGGTCGAATACCGGCGCGCGCCGCCGCAGCTTGGTCAGCACACGGAAGAGGTGCTTTCCGACTGGCTCGGCCTGACAAAAACCGATATGCAAAGGCTCAGGGACGAGGCGATCATCCGCTGACCTCACCGCCACTCGAAAGACAAGTCATGAAACAGAATCTGATCAACGGCGAATGGATCGCCGGTGCGGCCTTTCGGCCCAACATCAATCCCTCCGACACGCGCGACGTGATCGACGAGTATGCGCAGGCCGACGAAGCGCAGGTCGATCTGGCGGTGGCCGCCGCGCAGCATGCCTTCGGCTCCTGGTCGCTGGTGTCGCCGCAGGTGCGGGCCGACGCGCTGGATAAGATTGGCGCAGAACTGCTGGCGCGCTCTGCAGAGCTGGGCGACCTGCTGGCGCGCGAAGAGGGCAAGACCTTGCCGGAAGCGGTGGCCGAGGTGAAGCGCGCGGGACAGATCTTCCGCTTCTTTGCCGGCGAAGCGGTGCGCATCCCGGGCGAGCACCTGGCCTCGGTGCGGCCCGGGATCGAGGTCGAGATCACCCGCGAGCCGCTCGGGGTGGTCGGCATCATCACGCCGTGGAACTTTCCGATCGCGATTCCGGCGTGGAAGATCGCGCCCGCGCTGGCCTACGGCAATTGCGTGGTATTCAAGCCGGCCGACCTGGTGCCCGGATCGGCCTGGGCGCTGGCGGAAATCATCCATCGCTGCGGCATTCCGGCCGGCGTGTTCAACCTGGTGATGGGGCCGGGCCGCATCGTCGGCCAGGCCATGATCGACGATCGGCGCGTGGATGCCATGACGTTTACCGGTTCCGCCGCGACCGGACGGCGCGTGCTCGAGGGCACCAGCCGGCGCTTCGCCAGGGCGCAACTGGAAATGGGCGGCAAGAACCCGCTGGTGGTGCTGGATGACGCCGACCTGGAGCAGGCGATCGAATGCGCGGTGCAGGGCGCATATTATTCGACCGGGCAGCGCTGCACCGCGTCCAGCAGGCTGATCGTCCAGCGCGGCATCCACGATGCTTTCGTCGACGGCTTGCGCCGGCGCCTGGAGCGCCTGGTGGTTGGCGACGCACGTCACCCGGATACGCAAATCGGCCCGGTAGTCGACGCGCAGCAGTTGCAAACGGATCTCGAATACGTCGGCATCGGCCGTGCCGAGGGCGCCGAACTGCTGCACGGCGGCCACTTGCTGGAACGTTCCGCCCCCGGCCATTACCTGGAACCGGCGCTGTTTGTCGGCGCCACGCCGACAATGCGAATCAGCCGTGAGGAAATCTTCGGGCCGGTTGCCTGCGTGTTGCGGGCCGACGATTTCGAGCATGCGCTGGAACTGGCCAACGATACCGAGTTCGGCCTGTCGGCCGGCATCTGCACCACCTCGCTGAAGCACGCGGCGCAGTTCAAACGCCGGGTCCAGGCCGGCATGGTGATGGTCAATGCGGCCACCGCCGGCGTCGACTACCATGTGCCGTTCGGCGGCCGCAAAGGCTCCAGCTACGGGCCACGCGAGCAGGGGCGTTACGCGGCGGAGTTCTATACGACGGTGAAGACGGCGTACACTGCCCCCGGGTAAGGGGTGCGGCGGGAAAGGCCGGGCGGCCGGATAGGGTTAGGCCGGCGGCCGCTTGCGGCGATGCGCCGGGTGCAGCAGGAACCACAGCATGAAGAACGGCCACAAGAGCGACAGGAACTGCGCCGCGCCGTTGAAGTTCAGGAACTTGCCCTGCACCCAGGCCTGCAGGGTGGCGACGAAATACGGGTTGGACGGCACCAGGTTGACGATCACCAGGCTGGTGACCAGCGTCGCCACCGCCAGCCGGCGCTGCGCCAGCGGTGGCGCAGCGGTCAGCCCGGCCAGCATCAGCGCGCCCACCAGCAGGCCGCCGCCGGCGCCCGGCGTCAGCCAGGCGAAGGCATTTTCCGGCGCGAACAGCAGCGCGCTGGCCAGCGATTTCACTGTGACCGCGGCGAACACCAGCGCCAGCGCCAGCGTGCCTTTGGGCGCCTGCTTGCGCAACAGGAACAGCAAGGCCAGCACGGCGCCGGCCATGCCGCAGGCGGTGATGATGGTTTCCGCCAGCCAGTATTGTTCGACGCTCGGTAGGGCGCCGTGCCGCAGCAGCTTGGCCAGGTCGATCGGCGTCGCCAGCCAGTCGGACAGCCAGTCCGACAGCACGGTCGTGAGCTGGCCGTGGCCGAACAGATAACCCTGCGGATAAATCTGCGCCAGCGGCCACAGCGCCAGCACGATCAGGCCGCGCCCGGCATCGCCGCCGAACCAGCGGCGCCGCAATGCGAGCAGGCGGCTTTGCTCCAGGAACGGACGCGTCAGCAGCACGCCGGCGGCTGCGCCGATGCAGGTGCCCAGCGCGTTGGTCAGCAAATCGAGATTGGACGGCACGCGGGAAGGCAGCAGGGTCTGCCCGGCTTCCATCGTCGCCGACAGCAAGCTGCCGGCGACGATCGCCAGCAGCGCGGCCTTGAATCCGCGCACGCGCGGATAGAGCGCGAACACCAGCAGCAGGCCGAACGGCAGGTAAGCCAGCACGTTGGTGACGATATCGAATAGCGTCCAGTAGTGCGGCAGCGGCGCAAGCAGAAGCGCCTGCGGCGACAGTCCGCGATTCTCCCAGCCGGAAAACGGGTACCAGCTGGCGTAGACGACCAGGACCAGGTAGAAAAACAGTCCGGCACGAGCCGACGGCGAGCCGCGACGGATGTTGGGGACGGTGGGGGCTTCGGGCGTGCTCGCGGTCGACATTATTTTTTCAGCGGCACCGTCGCCAGCCAGTGCAGCAAGTCGTCCAGCAGCAAGTCGCTGGCGGCGGCCAGCGACTGGGCGCCGGCGGCGGCATTGGCGCCGGCAGCCGGCAGTTGCCGCACAAAGTTCTTTTGCGCCAGCAACAGGCGTCCGGAAAATAGCGTGGCCCGCGCCCGTATTTGCACGCTGCTGGTGCCTGGTGTCTCGAAGTTCTGGCTGAAATCTTCCAGCTCGATGCGCAGCAGCGGCAGATTCAGGGCGCTATTGCTGGCCGCGGTGACGATGCCGCCGGCAGCGGCAATGCGCGTTTTCAAGCGCTGTTCCAGCAATTGCGCCGGCGTCATGCTCCAGTGGCTATCGGCGTACGGGCGCGGCTGCTGCGGAGTGGCGTAGGACAGCCGGTACACCATGTTCGGGCTATCGAGCCAGGCCGGCGCACTGACCTCGGCCAGACTGATTGCCGGCAGGGTCAGCGCCGTCACCGACGCCGGCGGCGGGCCGAAGTCGAATAAGCTGGCGGAGGTTGACGCCGGGTTGCTGGCGCAGGCGCCAAGCAGGAGCAGGCAGGGCAGCGCGAGGCGGATGGCGAGTATTTTCATGGCAACCTGGCTTGTCGGGAATGGCGTGATGAAAAGGCGGCGCATCAAGGCGTCGGCGCTGAAAAACCGGCTTCGCCTGGCCCCGGCAGGTGGGCCGGGGCGCCGAACAGGATGCTCTGCGGACGCGAATTGAAATTGTCCAGAGTACGATTCAAGGTACGCAGCGAGGTGCGGGCGTCGCCAGCCAACGCATTGAAGCGCGGCAAGGTGGTGTATTCGAGGCTATCGGCCACCGAACCCACCAGGTCAAGCGAGTCGCTCAGGCGTGCAATCGGCCCATCTTGCCCCTGCAGGCTGCGGGTCAGCGTATTCAGGCTGGCGCTCAAGCGGCTGACGTCCTGCGACAGGGCGGTGATGGAGGTCAGCGCCTGATCCGCGCGCGCGGTCAGCGCCGGCAGCTTGGACAAGGTCGGCTGCAACTGGCGCGGAATGGCGCTGACTTCATTGGCGGCGCGGCTTATGTTGTCGAAGGCCGTCAGCATCGCCTGCTGGTTGGCCGGCGCCATCAGCGCATTGAAGCTGCGCGTCAGTTCCTCGGCCTCGGTCAGGATCGCGATGCCCTTGGTCTGCAGCGTGTCAAACAGACTGGGGCGCAATTCGATGCGCGCCATGTGCTGCGCGGAACTGGCTACCCGCACCGGCCGGCTGCCGTCATCGTCCAGCTGGACGTAGGCGATCCCGGTCACGCCCTGGTAGCCGAGCATCGCGAAAGTGGATTTTGTGATTGGCGTGTCCGGATTGACGGAGAGGCGAATCAATATCTGGCCCGGTACTTGCGGGTCGAAAACGATATCATTCACCTTGCCGACGTTCAGGCCGCGATAGCGCACCGCCGCCTGCGGGTTCAGCCCTGGGACCGACAGCTTGGTCGCCATCTCGTACGGCACCCGCACCACGCGGTCGCGGTTGAACCACATCGACAGCAGGATCGCCGCCGCCAGCAGCAGGATGGTAAACAATCCCGCGATCAGTGCGTGTGACTTATTTTCCATGATCGGTTTCCATAGTCGAGCGTCAGGTGCGCGGCGCCGTCGCCGTCGGTGCTTGGTCCAGGACTTGCAGCGCACGGCGGCCGCGAGGACCCAGGAAAAAATGCCGAATAAACGGGTGATCGACGGCGATCACCTGCTGCGGCGGGCCGCAGACGACCACATGCTGGTCGGCCAGCACCGCGATCGCCGTCGACAGCGCGAAAATCGTGTCCAGGTCGTGCGTCACCATCACCACTGTCAGCCGCATCTGCTGGTGCAGGGTTTGAATCAGTTCAACGAAGCTGTCCGAGCGATCCGGGTCGAGTCCGGCGGTTGGTTCGTCCAGAAACAGCAGCTCGGGCTCCAGCGCCAGCGCGCGCGCCAGCGCTACCCGCTTGACCATGCCGCCGGACAGTTCGGCAGGCATCTTCAGCCCATCCTTTGCGCTAATGCCGACCATGTCCAGCTTCAGCAGCGCCGCATCGCGGATCAGCGGTTCCGGCAGATGGCGCAGCTCGCGCATCGGCTGCGCCACGTTGTCGAATGCGCTCAGTGCTGAAAATAATGCGCCGTGCTGAAACAGCATGCCCCAGCGGTTGCGCATCTGCTGCAGACGCGCGCTATCAGCGCGGTTGATGTCCTCGCCGAACACTTCGATGACGCCGCGCGTCGGCCGCTCGAGCCCCAGGATCTGGCGCAGCAGGGTGGTCTTGCCCGAGCCCGAGCCGCCCACTAGCGACACGATCGCGCCCTGCGGCACTTCCAGGTTCAGACTCTGATGGACCGTGAAATCACCGAACTGTTTCCACAGGTTGCGAATCCGGATCACCGGCGGCTGGCCGGGAGGCGGCGTTGCCATCAAAATCCCACGTCGCTGAAGACGATCGCAAAAATCGCGTCGGCCAGGATCATGACCGTGATCGCGGTCACCACCGACGTCGTGGTACCGCGTCCCAGGCTTTCGGTATTCGGCGCGATACGCAAGCCGAAATGGCAGGCCACCAATCCGATCAGGACGCCGAACACCACGCCCTTGCCGAGGCCGATCCAGTAATTCGCCAGCGGCACGGCGTCCGGCAACGCCGCAATGAAATAGCGAATCGACATGCCGAGCTCCAGCTTGGCGGCGATCATGCCACCGAATAACGCCATGGTATCGGTCCAGATTACCAGCAGCGGCATGGTGATTGCCAGCGCCAGCACTTTCGGCATGATCAGCCGAAAGCCATGCGGCAAGCCCATCACCAGCATGGCGTCCAGTTCCTCGGTCACCCGCATC
>DATJCV010000098.1:0-13082 GCA_035497775.1 Burkholderiaceae bacterium
GCCAACAAGGAGCGCATTGCCGCCAACCTAGGCGCCTTCGTGCAAGGGGAATTTTTCGCCGCCGAGCGCGTGCTGAAGGTGATTCGGGAATTCGACCCGGCCGCCAAGATCGCCGGCTGGTTCGCCAATCAGGCCAATGCAGAGCGGTTTGGCGATTTGGCGCTGAACGCGTTTGCCTACGGACTGAATGCGCTGGACGACGACGAGGTCAAGAATTATCTGCGGCGCATGGTGGCCGCGCATCTCGGCCGCTTCGATCTGGCGCAGCTGGTGGGCAACATCCTTGATGTGTTGACCTTGGACCAGCGTCACCAGGCGCTGCTCGATCAGTTGCTGGAAGCGATCGGTGCTGCGCTGGACAAGCCGCCTGTGCGCGAACGAATCGAGCAATTGCTGGCTGAGCAATTGCCGTTGTACTTCGAGCGGCTGAAGCTGGCCGGCGGCCGGCTGGCGGCGGAAAAAATCGTCGCCGGCGTCCTGCAGCTGCTGCAGGAAATCAGTGCCGATCCGCAGCACCCGCTGCGGCTCGATTTCAATCGCATGGTGGCGGAGCTGATCGACAAGCTGAAGCACGACCCGGCCAGCCGCTTCCGCATCGAGCAGTTCCAGCAGCAACTGGCCGTCGATCCGCGCTTGGCGGAATATCTGCACGGCTTATGGCAGGATTTGCGGCAGTGGCTGCAGCAGGATTTACGGCGCCCCGATTCCAGCGTGCGGGCACGGATCGTCGCCGTCACCCATCATCTGGCGCAGGGCCTGCAGGACGACCAGCCAATGCGCGACTGGATCAACGGCCAGATCGAGCAGGCGGCGCCGGCGCTGATCGAGCGCTACCGGCCACGGGTCGGCGCTTTCATCGCGGACCGCATGCGCGACTGGAAGGATGAAGAGATCGTCGACAAGCTGGAATTGAATATCGGCCGTGACCTGCAATTTATCCGCGTCAACGGCACACTGGTGGGTGGCATGGTCGGATTGCTGATCCACGTTTTCAGCCAATGGGCGGGCGTCTAGCAAGCGCCTGATTCAATCGGCCGCAGTCGGGAAAAAACGGCGCAAGCGCGGCGCGATCTGGTCCGGCGGCAAGGCCGGGGTGTAGAGAAAACCCTGCACCTGATCGCAGCCAAATGCCGCCAGCAGCTGCTCCTGTTCCGGCGTTTCGACGCCTTCCGCCACCACCGTCAGGTTGAGCGAGTGGGCCAGGGAAATGATGGTCGAGACGATCGCCTTGTGGCTGCGGCTGACCGCCATGTCGGACACGAATGAACGATCGATCTTCAGCGTGTCGATGGGCAGATGCGCGATGTAGCTGAGCGACGAATAACCGGTGCCGAAATCGTCGATGGCCACCGTCATGCCAGCCTGACGCAAGGCGGCCAGTTTGGCGCAGGCGGTATCCCGGTTGGTGTCGTCCATGAACAGGCTTTCCGTGATTTCGATTTCCAATCCGCGGATACCATCGGCCGTGGCCAGCTGCAGTATGTGTTCGACGAAATTCTCCTGCCGCAGTTGCCTTTGCGAGACGTTGACGGCGATGCGGGGCGGATCGATGCCTTGCGCCCGCCATTTCTGATATTGCTCGCAGGCGCGCTGTATCACCCAGCTACCGACGTCAACGATCAGGCCGGTTTCTTCGAGGATGGAAATGAAGGCCCCGGGCAAGACCAGCCCGACGCCGGGCTCTTGCCAGCGCAACAGCGCTTCCAGGCCGACGATCTCGCCGCTGGCGAGATTCACCTTCGGTTGATAATGCAGGACGAACTGCTGGCGATCGAAGGCACGTCGCAAGCGATTTTCCATCGAGAACTTGCGTGCCGTGCGGACGTTCATTTCAGCTGTGTAGAACAAGTAGTGCGCCTTGGTTTCCTTGGCGTTCTTCAAGGCTGCTTCGGCATTGCGCAACAGGATGTCGGCCGCCGTTCCGTCTGACGGAAACAGGGCGATGCCGGCCTTGACGAATACCCGCAGCTCCCGGCCATGCGTCGGAATCGGCTGCGACAATTGAATCGATAACTTACGTTCGAGCAGGTTGGCCACCTCGGTCACACTGGCGTTTTCACGCACGATGAAAGCAAAGCAGTCGGCGCTGATGCGCGCCAGATAATTGGAATCGGACACGATGTCGCGCAAGCGCCTGGCAACGGTGCGCAGAATGTCGTCGCCGGCGGCGCGTCCGAGCGTGTCGTTGACGTCGCGGAAGCGCTCGATATCGATCAGGACGACCGCGATTTTTTCCGGTGTGCCGTTAACGCCTTGGGTCACCAGTTGTTCCATGCGATCCTGAAACAGGGCACGGTTCGGCAGACCGGTGATGGCGTCGAAATACGCCAGGTAGTTGAGCTGCTCGCTTTTGGCGATATAGTCCAGCGCAAACGAGATGTCGGCCGCGAGCGCGCTCAGCAATTGTTGTTCTTCCGGGTTGAAGGCGTCCGGCTTGACGCTGAACAGCGCGATGACGCCAATCGCCTGCTCACCCACCATCAACGGCACCACGAAGGTCGAGCGTATGCCGCGTTTCAGCATCGCTGCCGGCCACAGCGCCAGGTCGCTGCTTTGCAGCAGGTCGTGCGCCACCTGGCTTTCCCCGGTGCGCATGGCGGTGCCGACCATCCCGGTGCCGTCGGGGCGGCTCGGATCGGCACTGACCGGGACTTCGCGCAAGAATTCGGCATCGATGCCGGCCCATACCTGAGGCGTCACGATCAGCGTGTCCGGATCGACGAGGCCGATGGCGGCGCCGATGAAGCGGCCTTCCTCCACCGCGATGCGGCACGCTTCCCGCAGCAGGCTCTTGCGATCACGAATGCGCAGCAAGGCACCGTTGATGCTGCCGAGGATGGTGCGGATACGCGTCATCCGCGCCAACCGTTCTTCCTGTTCCTTGCGCTCGGAGAGGTCGCGGATGACACCCGATATCCACAGGCCGTCGCCGGTTTTCAGTGGGCTCAGGCTGATCTCAGCCGGGAATTCGGAGCCGTCGGCGCGGCACATCGGTACCTCGAACGGCTTGCCCAGCGTGTCCAGGGCACGAAGCATGGCTTGTTCGCCGCTCAATGCCTGGTCCCACTCGGCAAGGCGAGCCGGAATCAAGCTCCTGCTGCAGGTTCCCACCAGGCGCGTGCGCGGACAGCCGAACAACAATTCCATCTGCCGGTTCACGGTCTCGATCTTGCCATGCTGGTTGATCACGACGATGGCATCCGGTGCAAATTCGATCAGGTCGCGAAAGCGCGATTCGGCATGCAGGCGGGCGGTGCGCTCGTGCCTTTCCTTGATTGCGCGACGTACCGCGGACGCCAGCCGTTGCAGGTTGTTTTTCAGGACGTAATCCACGGCACCATTGCGCAGCGCCTCGATCGCGACTTCTTCACCGATGGTGCCGGAGACGAAAACGAAGGGGACTTCCGGGCATTGCGCCTGCGCGATGCGGAGAGCCGACAAGCCATCAAAGCCGGGCAGCGAGTAGTCGGACAGAATGATGTCGGGCCGGTGCTGGCTCAACGCGGTGCTGAAGGCAGCTTGTGTTTCGACTCGCTGTAACTCGCAGCGCAGGCCGTCGCGCTGCAATTCACGCAACGCCAACTCGGCCTCGGTGGCGACGTCCTCCAGCATCAAAATTCGGATGGTCTGGTCCATGGCTCTTGTTCAGGCAGTCGAAAAAATGGAATCAGCTAGGCAATTTGTTGACCAGCATCCAGTACATTCCGATGTCGCTGACCACGCGATCGAAATCGTCGCCGTCTACCGGCTTCACGATATAGCTATTGGCGCCGAGACGATAGCTCTCGACCATGTCGCGCTCTTCGGCCGACGACGTCAGCATCACGACCGGGATGGTGCGCAGATCTTCCTCCTGCATCATTCTGCGCAGCACGTCGATGCCGTCGATCTTGGGCATCTTGACATCGAGCAGGAGCAGTTTCGGGCGGCTGTCGTCACGTCCGTCATAGGCGCCCTGGCGCAACAGGAAATCCAGTGCTTCGCTGCCGTCGCGCACCCATACCAGGTGATTGGCCAGGCCGCGCCGGCGCAAGGCGCGAATCGTCATTTCTGCATCGGTGGCGGTATCTTCCACCAGCAGGATATCGACTTGGGCGAAATTATCCATGAGCTGCTCCATCATGCGGCAAAGCGAAGAAGAAAGTCGCGCCTTGATCCGGTTGCGCCTCGGCCCACACGCGGCCGCCGTGGCGCGCCACGATCCGCTGCACGATGGCCAGGCCGACGCCGCTGCCGGGAAATTCATCGGCGCCATGCAGGCGCTGAAATACGCCAAACAGCTTGTCGTAATACTGCATGTCGAAGCCGACGCCGTTGTCGCTGACCGCATACACGTTTTCGTCGGCGCCGGCCAGCGAGTAGATGCGGATTTTCGGTTGTGCGCGAGGAGCGCTGTACTTGACGGCGTTCGAAATCAGGTTGAGCCAGACTTGCTGCAACAATGCACGGTCGCCATTGGCCGGCGCCAGCGTGTCGATCTCGAATTGCGATCGGCTGTTGTCCTGGCTACCTTGGATTTGCGCCACCAGTGTGTCGACCAGTGCATTCATGTCAATCTCGTCCGCCTGCAGCGGTTTGCGGCCGAGGCGGGAAAACGCCAGCAGATCGTCGATCAATTGTCCCATGCGCTGGCCATTGTCACGGATGACTTGCAGCCGCCGCCGTCCTTCGGCATCCAGTTGCGCGCCGTAATCCTCCTCCAGCATCCGAGCATAGCCGCCGACTGCGCGTAGCGGAATGCGAAGGTCATGCGAAATCGAATAGCTGAAGCTTTCCAGTTCCAGATTGGAGGTCTTCAGTTGCTCGGCGCGCCGCAGCAGCGCCTGGTTCGCCTTGTGCAAGGCCTGCTCGGCGCGCTGGCGATGTCGGATTTCACGCTTCAGCAGCCAGCAGGCGCCCGCCAGCAGCAGGCAGGTGAAGCCAGTGCTCAACGCGATCAAGACTTTCATCGAGTGTGCGCTCAAGGTGGCGCCGACGTCACGCGTGCGCAGCCAGCGCTCTTGGCCTTCCTGGATCAGCGTGATTTGCTGCCGCACCTGTTCCAGCGCGCGCGTGCTTTCGCCGCTGATGACGTAGCTGGCTGCGGCCTGTGGATCGGCAGCGTCGCGGCGCAGGCGGACGGTATGTTGCAGATGCTGCAGAAAATTGTCAGTCAGCGCTTGCAGCGTTGCCAGGCCCTGTATCAGTTCCTGCTGCTGGCTGCTGCGAGCGCTGTCGTGCAACCCGTGCAGGATCGGTTCGATATGCTCGGCTACTGTCTCATACGGCTGCAGGAAATCGGGCTGGCCGGAAATGATGAAGCCGCGCACGCCGGCCTGGGCGCCACTCAGCAGCAGGAACGCTTTTTCAAGAGTGGATGCGGTGCGGGTGACTTCCGCGGATTGGGCGCGCTGCAGTTGCGCGCGATCGATGCTGATGAAAAAAATGGCCGCAATCAGAGTGACCGTGAGCGCTGCCAGCAACACTCCGAACCAAGGCAACTGGGTACGCCAGTACGGAAGATTGAATGACCTCATAAGCACGTAACCGGTTTAGAAGGCTTGGCGCGACGACCCATCTGATGACCGATGTACCGGTCGCCGAATGGCGTATTGGCAATCTTGCGCAAGCGTAACATAAGACACGGGAAAGCCGTCTTGCATCGAGTGCGGGTGCAATGCCGCATCGGGGAGCGACGGCCGCAGCCGGGTAGCGCCGCCTGGGAAAAGCGGGAGCGCTTACGCTTCGACCAGCGTCTGCAGGCGTTCGACCAGGGTTCCCGTGGGCGCGAAACCGGAGCTGACCAGGTCGAGCTGACCGCCGTGTTCCAGTACCAGGGTCGGGAAACCGGAAATGCCCCAGCGCTGGGTCTGGATGAATTCGTCGCGGGTGGCGGCGACGGTGGCTTCGTCGGCCCATAGGTCGCGGAAGGCGGTGGGTTCGACGCTGGTGCCGCATTGCTGCAGCGCGGCCGTGACGACCTGGGCCAGCACTGCGCCGTCGGTGACTTCCTGGGCTTCGACATAGAACGCGTGCTGAATTGCATGGAACACGTCAAGGCTGGCTTGCGGCGCCAACTGCCGCGCCGCCACCACCGCGCGGCACGCGGGTTCGGTATCGTAAATGAAGCCGGGACGCGCTAACGCTTCGTAATTGAACGGCAAGCCAGTTGCTTGTTGCACCTGGCGCCAGTGCGACAGGATGGCATTTTTTCCGGCTTCATCCAGTATTTCGGTGTTGTAGGCGCGCAGGCCGCCGACCACGATGTCGAGCGGGGTGTCCGGCAGGCCAGCCAGCAAGGCCTTGAGTTGCGGACCGAAGCCGTAGCACCAGGAACAAAGAGGGTCGGCGATATAGATGAGACTGGCCATGGAGCGATTCCTTCTGCAGTGAGTGAAAGCTTGGGTGGCGCGGCTGTTGGCGTATACCGCCCGGTAGGGCGCGCTGCGCGGAGAGTGGTGCAATTCATTTGTTCTTGACCCAGGTGTTCGGGCGCGGATGCGAGGAAACCCGGATCTCGATATTCGTGATGCCGATCGCACCCGCCGGTCCGGTAACAAAAGCGAATCCGCTCTTGACTGGAAACAGGAAATTGTCGCGCAGGAAAATATCGGTCTGGCAATCGGCGTGCGGGTGGTACAGCTGTGGTTTGATTTCGTCCCAGACGCCGGCGCCGATCCAGCCGTACAGAAACAGCTGGTTCGGATAGAGCGGGCTGTCGGCGTGCAGGTAGCCTTTCTGCTCCGGTGCCAGCGCCGGATGCGGCGGTGGGTGCGGGCCGATAAACAAGTCGATCCAGCCTTCGCCGAGCGGATACTCCTGCTCGGTCTGGTAGGCCGGATATTTCAACAGCAAATGCCAGTTGCAACGAAATTCGATGCGTTTTTCAAGGCCGCTACAGGTCGCCCACATCGACTGGCCGTCGCACACGGTCAGTTGACTGTGGAACACATGGCCGACCAGTGTCGGTTCGAGTTTGCGTAATTCATCCAGATTTTCATGCAGATTCCAGATGAACCATTTGGCCGTTTCCACTTCCGTCATTTGCGCCAGATCGGAAATCAGCCGCAAGCCGTATGGTTCCAGTGCGCGCACCACTTCACGGCGCTGTCTTTCCTCCAGTTCATCGGCTTCCGCCGCGGCTTTCAAGACATCCTCATCACCCATCAATGACTCCTTTCCAATCATCGGACCGGAATGGGTCATTCTAGTAGCTTCATGTTGAATTGACCACGTTGCGAATCGGCAAACGTCGACCGGCGAAGTCAGAACGAGGAATGCGGGCCTGCCAGAAATTCCAGTTCGGCAGCGGTCGAACAACGCCCAAGCAGCGCATTGCGATGCGGGAAGCGGCCGAAGCGGGCGATCACCGCATGGTGCCGTAGCGCGTACTCAAGATAGCCGCGGTAGAGATCCTGACGATCGGCCGGCGTATTGTCCACCAGCGCGCCAAACAGCCTGCACGCCAACTCCTGATCGGCCAGTTGTTCCGAATGCTCCAGCGGCAAATACACGAATACCCGCTCGATCGGACGCAACGCCCGGTCGGATTGTCTTGTCAGCGCCAGCCGGCACCAGTGCCGTGACTGCGCATCGAAGTCAAACGAGCGCGCGTCGCCGCGATACATGTTGCGCGGGAACTGATCGGTCAGCAGGATCAGCGCCAACAGGCCGTCCGACGCATCGGTCCAGGCGTCCAGCGCGCCGCTGGCGGCGGCGAGCAATGCCGCTTCGAAGCGCGCTCGGATTTGCTGGTCGAGTGCGGCGTTTTTCGACCACCAGAGCGCTGCCTGCTGCTGGCCGGTGATGCGGTCATCCGGGCTGTCTCCAAACCAGAATTGGATAATTGACTGCGCGGTTTCCATGGCGTTCCAGGGACTTGGCGCAAGGGTTTGGCTCAATGCCAGCGGCGCGCGTCAAGCGCCGACGACATCGATCCGTATGCCGCCCGCCTGCACGGTTTGGCCGGCGCGTATCTTGCAGGTCTTGCGCAACTCCCGTCGGCCGTCCACCTGCACCGAACCGCTGGCGACCAAGGCTTTGCCGGCGCCGCCGCTATCGCAGATACCGACCAGCTTCAGTAACTGGTTGAGTTCGACGTATTCGCCGCGCAGCGTAAAAGTCTGTGCCGTGCCGCTCATCGTGCACCATCCGCGGCAAGCACCTGCTGCGCCTTGTCCAGCCAGCGTCCCAAGTTGGCCAGCAGTTCGTGCTGGCTGAAGGTGCAGCGGCTGTCCTCGATGAACGGCGCCGCCGATTCCAGCCGCGCCAGCAGGTCCTCCATGGCCTCGTGGTAGCGCGCCGGCAGCTTGTCGAGCGAGCTTGCCTGGAAACGCCACTGATGACAGAAATCGGCTAGCTCAAGCTGGCACTGGTGCAAGCCGTCGAGTGCACTGCGCAGGGAATGGAGGGTGGTTTCGTAGGTCATCGGGAACAGGGAGTTGCTGTCACTGCCAAACGGGTGATTTTACGGCAAGCCGATCACCCGCCGCATGAATTCAAAGCTGGCCGACTTGGAAGGTATCGCAGGCTGCGATCTGGCCGCTGTCGATGCCGCGTTTGAACCAGCGTACGCGCTGCGCCGATGTCCCGTGCGTAAACGAATCCGGCACCGCATAACCCTGCGCCTGTTTTTGCAAGGCGTCGTCGCCGATCGCGGTCGCGGCATTCAGCGCTTTTTCCACATCGCCGGCTTCGAGGATGCTGCGCGCCTGATTGGCGTGAAAAGCCCAGACCCCGGCATAACAGTCAGCCTGCAATTCCAGCCGAACCGAAAGGGCATTGGTCTCGGCCGCAGATGCTCGCTGGCGCCGGCGGTCAACCGTTTGCATGGTGCCCATCAGGTTTTGCACGTGATGCCCGACCTCATGCGCGATCACGTATGCCTGTGCGAAATCGCCGGAAACGCCGAAGCGCTGCTGCATCAGGCGGTAGAAATCGAGGTCGATATAAATCTTTTGATCGTCAGGACAATAGAATGGCCCGCTCGCGCTTTCGCCGGTGCCGCAGGCGGTCGCCGTACGGCCGGAAAACAGCACCAGTTTCGGTCGCACGTAACTGACACCGCTGGCGCGGAACAACTCGCTCCAGGTGTCTTCGGTATCGGCCAGCACCGTCGAGACGAAACGCGTCATCTGGTCGCGTGCCGGCGCTGCCGGCGGTTCCGCCTGCTGTACCTGCGCCGGCCCACCGCCACTCAGTAGGCTCAGCACGGTCGCCGGATCGATGCCCAGGAAGTATGACGCTACCAGCGCCACCACGATGGTGCCGATGCCGATCGAGCGGCCGCCAAAGCCGCTGCCGCGCCGGTCCTCGACATTGTCGCTTTCACGATTTCCGTCCCATTTCATGGCGCATCCTTTCGTTCCGGCAAACGCCGGAAAATCAGATTCAGTTTAGCGGAGGCGGGCTGCGATAGAAACGAAATTCAACGCGGCTGCGGCCGACGGTGTTCCAGATCCGGGTAACGGTGCCGGCGGAACTTGAACAATTCACAATGCTCCAACAAGCTGTGGTGCCTTGTTTGATGTGCGGCAACAACATGTCCGGCGCCACTTCGACAACCAGCATGCGCCGTTGTCCGAGATCAAAGGCAACGCCGGTGCGTACCAAATTTTTCCGGGAGAGACCATGGCTGCTACCAAAGTGGAAGATGCGATCGATTTGCTGAGCGCGGATCACAAGAAAGTCCTGCAACTGTTCAAGGACTATGAAAAGCTGAAAGACAAGGGAAGCAAGGCGCAAAAAAGCGATCTTGCCACGACGATTTGCCTCGAAATTACCGTGCACAGCATGCTGGAGGAAGAAATATTTTACCCGGCGGTGCGCAAGGCCATCGATGAGGACGACTTGATGGATGAGGCGCTGGTGGAACATGCCGGCGCCAAGGATTTGATTGATCAACTCCAGGACATGGAACCGGGCGACGATTTGTATGATGCCAAAGTCACCGTACTGGGCGAAGAGATCCGGCATCACGTCACGGAAGAAGAAAAGGAGATGTTTCCGAAAGTGAAGAAATCGAAACTCGACACCGCCGACCTGGGTGCGCAAATGCACGAGCGCAAACAGGTGTTGATGGAGGAAATGGGCGGCACCGCGGCCGCTAAATAGTAGAGTGGCTTGCATGGCTCGGGCAGGGAACTCCTGCCCGCCGCAATGACTTGGCGGTATAGTGGTGGTCGGCGGCAGGCCTTGCCGCGGCGCGTTGATCTTCCCGGTTTTTTCAGACTATCAGGAGACGGATATGCATATTGCTCGCAAAGGAGTATTTGTGATCGCTGCACTATTTGGCCTGGGCGCTAGCCTGGCGCACGCCAAGCTGCCAGCACCGACGCCGCAGGAACAGGAAGCCGCAGCGCAGAAAAAAGTACAGGCCGCTGCAGAAGCCGAACAGCAAAAGGCGGCATTGAGCAAGGTCCAGGATCAGATTGCGGCGCGCTACATCGCTGATCAGCAGGCCAAGGGCATCACCGTGACGCCAACGCCGCTGGCGGCTGCCCAAACCAGCCAGGAAGTTCCGGCCGCTGCATTGGGTCAGCGACCCACCGAAAAAGCCGGTGCCTACAGTCAGGGTGAAACCACGCGGTCGGCCCAGACCTCGGCGGCGGGTGGGTCAAGCGCAGATGGCGCGCCGCCCACCGATCAGAAAAAATAGCCACGCGCCGCGCCGCTTGTGCGCATGATTGGTTTGGCGTGGAGCTAGCTGTCCGAGTTCCACTGTTGCGTTGCTGTGGCCGCCAGCGGCAACGTCGCCTTTCCCGGGAACCAGATGAAATTCAAGGACTACTATCAGACTCTCGGGCTGGAGCGTACCGCCACCGCGGCCGAAATCAAGACCGCTTACCGCAAGCTGGCCCATAAATATCATCCCGACGTGTCCAAGGACCCGGCCGGTGAAGAGCGTTTCAAGGAAATCGCCGAAGCCTATGCCACCCTGAAGGACCCGGGAAAACGCGCCGAATACGATCAGCTCGGGCAGCGCCGGCCGGGCGAGAATTTCGAACCGCCGCCGGACTGGCAGAGCCAGTTCCATGAATCGGGCTCTGCTTTCGACGATGTCGACCTGGCGGACTTGCTGGCGGCAATGGCGGCGGCCAGGCATGGCCATGGCAGACGGGCGGGCGAACCATTGAAACGAGCCGGACAAGACTACGAAGCCAAGACCGAGGTCAGTCTCGAACAGGTGTATGCAGGGGCCGAGGTGGATGTCACGCTGGCGGTGCCGGAATACGATGCCCAAGGTCTGGCGCATCGCGTGTCGCGCACCTTCCGCGTGCGGGTGCCGAAAGGCCTGCAGGATGGTCAGCGCCTGCGCCTGGCGGGCAAGGGTGGCGCCGGTATCGGTGGCGGCAAGAACGGCGACCTGTACATCATGATGACGCTGGCGCCGCATCCGCGCTATCGCGTCAGCGGCCGCGATTTGTACACCGACCTGCCATTGGCGCCCTGGGAAGCGGTACTCGGCGGCAGCGTCCAGGTGCCGACCCTGGGCGGTACGGTGGAGCTGACGGTGCCACCGGCGACCATGGCTGCGCGCCGCTTCCGCCTGGCGCGGCGCGGCCTGCCTGGCGCCGACGGCGGGCATGGCGACTTGTACGCGGTGGTGCGCATCGAAGTGCCGAAAACAGTGGATGCGGAGGAGCGCAAACTGTTCCAGCAACTGGCCGCGCATTCACGCTTCAATCCGCGCCGGCCGCATTAGCCAAGGAGCATAGAAATGCGTATTCATGCCGACGATCCGGTGTGGCTGAACGAAGCGGCCCTGTGTTCGTTCGACGATCTGGTTGAATTGTCCGGCCTGGCGCCGGCCGAACTGGCGATGCTGGTGGAAAGCGGCGTGCTGCAGCCGGCGCAACCCCAAGGCGAACAGGCAGCTGGCGGTAACGTCTTCTATGCCAGCTGCATCGTCCAGGTGCGCAGCGCGCGCCGGCTACGGGATGACTTCGAACTGGATGCGGCGGGCTTGGCGGTGGCGGTCAATTTGCTGGGACGGATACAGGAGCTGGAGCGGCAGCTGCAAGCGCTGACTGCCCGCCAGCCGTGAGCAGCAATCCGCTGCGCTCCACAGCCGCTTGACTCTAGCTCGCCGGGTCTTGTGCCGGGGCGATGGCCTCGGCGTAGTCGTACAGCGCGCCGAGTATTTCTTCTTCCTGCTCGCCGGCGCTTTGCGCCAGTTCATCGATCGTATCGAACAGCGCGGGCAGTGTACGGGCGCCGCCGGCGCCATCGAACAGCCGGGCGCGGCGATGTTCTTCCCAGCGCTGCGCTTCAGCCACCGACAGCGTGTCCGGAAAATTGCGGGCGCGGTAGCGAAACAGCAGTTCACCCAGGCGCTGGTCGTCGAAAGCCGGCGTTTGCCGCGCCAGTTGCTGCGGTGTCAGCGCGCGCAATTGGCTCAGCTTGCGGCGGTCGCCGTTGCCGACAAAGCCGCCATATAGATCTTCATCGACATCGGCGCCAGCGGCGGCCGGGCGCTCGAATACCGTCTTCCATAGCGCCGCCAGCTTGCCGCCGGAGCCAAGGGCCGCGGCAATTTCGGCGTGCCGCAGCGCGCCTTCCATATCCAGTCCCCAATGCTGCGCCTGCTGCGCCGACAGGGTCTTCAGGTTGCCGATCACGACTGGTGATTTGTTGATGTGAATGCTCTTGATCGGCAAGCGGCTGACGCCGTCCGGCAGCGCATCGGCCGCGGTAAATAGACGGGTGCGGATGGTTTCCGCATCCAGCGTGCTCAGCTCGCTCGGATCGAAGGCCAGGTCCCAGGCGATGATTTCATTCTTGTTGGTCGGATGCTGCGCCAGCGGCCACATCAGCGCCAGGCAGCCGCGCTCGGCCGGGAACATGCCGGAGACATGCAAGAATGGACGCGGCGCGTGCAGGCTGATTTCCTCGGCGGCGCGCTCTTTCTTGCGCAGCCCGAAGCAGAAATCAAACAGGCGCGGTTGACGCGTGCGGATCAGGCGCGCCAGCGCGATGGTGGCGCGCACGTCGGACAGGGCGTCGTGTGCCGACGCGTGTTCGATTCCATTGGCCGCGGCCAGGTGTTCCAGCTTGAAGCTGGGACGGCCATCCCCGTTCTGCGGCCACTCGATGCCGTCCGG
>DATJCV010000099.1:0-4812 GCA_035497775.1 Burkholderiaceae bacterium
GACGACCGCAAGCCGCTGCCCTTCGGGTTCCCGCCGCTGCGGCGCCAAAATCGGGAAACGAAACCAACTCGCTGCGCTCAGACATGTTTCGTTTCTGATCCGATTTCGGCGCCGCATCAGCGGCAGCGTCCCAAGCGGAGACAGTCAACTTCAAAAGCAACGGCAACTTCAAAAGCGATCCTGAAGTACGGCTGGCGCTGATCAGCGTAAATTTGTCGAAGCGCCAAGCCCTAAAACAAAACGCGGATTCTGCTCTTTTCGGCAAAAATATAGGGAGTATGTGCATATTTCCATTTATCCATCGGTGGAAATGTCCGTCAACTACTATAGTATGTAAAAGCTATACACTCCCCGCCTTCTCCACCACCAATATCCGCGCCTCTCCAACCGGCTGCGCCACATGCTCGCAGCCGACCCCGGCAAAGAACACGTCGCCCGCCTCCAGCCGCACCACCTCGACCTTGCCATCCACTTTGTGGTGCATCTCGACCACGCCGTCCAGCACCGCAAACACCTCGGCGCCGTCATTCACATGCCAATGATAGGGCTGGTCGGTCCAGTGCAGGCGCACCGTGGCGCCCTCGATCCGGGCAATATCCTGCGCGCCCCAGGCGCGGGCAGCGCGGAAGTCGCGCGCACGAATCACGTTCTGCTTCATCTGTTTTCCGCTCTTAACGGTTGGTCAACGACACGCCGGCGATCACCAGCACGCCGCCCAGCACCATCGAAATCAGGATCGATTCGTGCAGCATCAACGCGCCCAGCGCAATGCCGAACACCGGCACCAGGTTGGTGAATACCGCGGTGCGCGCCGGGCCGATCGCCTTGATGCCCTCGTTGTACCAGATAAAACCGATCACGGTGCCGAACACGCCCAGGTATAGCAGCGAGGCGATCACCTGCCAGTTGAACTGGCTGGCGTGCAGTTGCGGCACTTCGAAGGCGGCGCCGATCGCCAGCAGCAGCAGGCCCCACAACGAGGCATAGGTAGTGGCGGCGATCGGCGACAACCCGCGCAGCGCATGGCGGCCGAGGATGGTGTAGGCGGCCCAACTGGCGACCCCGCAAAACATCAGCAGTTCGCCAGCGCCGAGCGCCTGCGACAGGTCATTCCAGGCGCCCAGCACATCGCCGCGCGCCACGATGATCACCGCGCCGATAAAGGCCAGCAGGATGCCGAGCCACCTTTTGGCGCCCAAGCGTTCCTTGAAGAACAGCGCCAGCGCCAGCGCGGTGACGACCGGGTTCAAGGTCACGAACAGCGCCGTGCGGCCAGCCGGCATGCGCCCCAGTGCGGCGAAAAAGAAGGCGTTGTAGAGAAAGATGCCGGTGGCGCCGAGTGCGAAGGTGGTCAGCAGTTGCGAGCGGTTCAGGCGTGGCAGACCGCCTTCCAGCTTCCAGGCCAGCGGCAACAGCAGCGCGCAAGCCACCACATAGCGGCCGGTGGCGGCCATCATGTGCGGAATCACCTGCGCCACGATGCGGCCGGCGATGAAGGTGCCGCCCCAGAACAGGGCCACCAGGACCAGTTTGGCGGCGACGACCAGCGACATCGCCGATGCGCGCCGGGGCGCGGCAGCCAGGGTGGCGGGAGCGGCGGCAAGCGGCTTGGGATCACTCAAGATAAACCTAACATGGGAAAGGAGGATAGGCGCTGGCCAGGCCGCGCCCGCATCACATCAGGTGCCCTGGCGCAGGCGGAAGCGCAGAATGCCATCGGCATCCAGCGAGCGTTGCAGCGCACGGTCGATCCACAGCTTGTGCAGATGCGCCAGCGCTTCGCCCAGCGCGAAGCTGAACTGGTGCGCGTCCAACGGCCGGCGGAACATGATCGGCACGATGTCGGCCGCCGATTGCGGCACCGCGCAAGCCTCCAGCACTTCGGCCAGGCGTTCGGCATGGTGTTCGTTCAATTGCCGAATGCGCGTGTGCAGGCCGCGAAACGGCTTGCCGTGCGAAGGCAGCACCAGCACGTCATCCGGCAGGTCGCCGTATTTCGCCAGCGAATCGAGATATTGCTGCACCGGGTTGGCGTTCGGCTCCAGCGCAAACACCGAGACATTGGTCGAGATGCGCGGCAATACCATGTCGCCCGAAATCAGCAGGTTCAATTCCGCGCAGTACAGCGACGCGTGTTCCGGCGCGTGGCCGAAGCCGGTGATCACGCGCCAATGGTGTTGGTTGTGACCGCCGATCCTGATCTGGTCGCCATCCTGCATCCGGGTGTAGGCATGCGGCACCGCCGGCACCAGCGAGCTGTAATGGTTCTTGCGGCCGCGCATCCGTTCCAGCATGTCGGGGTCGGTCAGGCCGTTGCGCTGGAAGTGCGGCAGCGCCGCCCAGCCGTCGGCGCCCGGCAGCCCGGCCGCCATCATGCGCGCCGACGCGTATTCGCCGGTGGTCATCCACAGCGGCGCTTGCCAGCGCTGGCACAGCCAGTCGGCCAGGCCGACGTGGTCCGGGTGGCAATGGGTGACCAGCACGCGCACGATCGGCAAGCCGCGCAGGTGCTCGGCGAACAGGGTTTCCCACGATGCGCGGGTGGCGTCGCTGGCAATGCCGCAGTCGACTGCAGTCCAGCCGCGCACCACGCCACCCTCCTGCTCGAACTCGTCTTCCAGCAGCCACAGGTTGATGTGGTTCAGCGCAAACGGCAGCCCCATGCGCAGCCACAGCACGCCGGGCGCGATCTGATATACGGTACCGGGTTCCGGCAAGGTGTCGCCAAACGGATAGTCAAGCTGGGCTTCGAGATGATTCATGGAGTTCCTGGAAAAAGAGACAGTTCCCATTGCGGGCCAGCAAGCCTACAATGCCGTTTACGTTAACGTAAAGGGCGATTCTAGCAAAAGACCTGTTGCCACGTTTGCTGCCGCATTGCCCGATGCCAACCATGCCACCGACCTACACCATCGCTGACCTGGCGCGCGAATTCGATATCACGCTGCGCGCCATCCGCTTCTATGAAGACCAGGGCTTGATCAGCCCGCTGCGCGAAGGCGCGGCGCGCACCCGCGTCTACAGCGCGCGCGAACGCACGCGCCTGAAGATGACCCTGCGCGGCAAGCGGCTCGGGCTGTCGCTGTCGGAAATCAAGAGCGTGGTCGACATGTACGAATCGCCCAAGGATACGGAACCGCAGATGGAGCGCCTGCTGCAGCTGCTGGCCCAGCATCGCGAAAAAATGGAGCGCCAGCGCGAGGACATCGAAGGCGCGCTGGCTGAAATCAGTGCGCAGGAAGCCGAATGCAAGCGCCTGCTGCAACAGCATCGCCAATTGAAAAAGGCCAAACAGAAATGAGCCAGCCAATTTTTGGGCAAGATCCGGACCTCGTTCCGCCGCCGCTGCATGGCGAATACAAGATTCCTGGCGGCAAGCTGGTGGTGGTCGATCTGCATGTGACGGACGGCTGCCTGCGCGGCGTGCAGTTGAGCGGCGACTTCTTCCTGGAGCCGCCGGAAACGCTGGACGCGATCAATGCCGCCTTGGAAGGCCTGCCGGCCGCCAGCAGCGCCGACGCCCTGACGCAAGCGGTAACGGCGGCGCTGGCGCCGCAGGTGATGATGTATGGCCTGACGCCGGAAGGCATCGCAGTGGTCGTGCAAAGGGCGCTGTCATGAGCCGCAGCCAATGGCATGAGCATGACTGGCAGCTGATCCATACCGCGCCGCAAATGCCGCAGCAGCATATGGCGCTGGACCAGGTGCTGGTGGACGAAGTTGCCGCCGGCCGCCGGCCGCCGACCTTGCGCGTGTGGGAATGGGCGGCGCCGGCGGTGGTGATCGGCACTTTCCAGTCGCTGAAAAACGAAGTCGATGCGGCCGCCGCCCGCACGCACCAGATCGAGGTGGTGCGCCGCATCAGCGGCGGTGGCGCCATGTTCATCGAGCCCGGCAACACCATCACCTACTCGATCTACGCGCCGCTGTCGCTGATCCAGGGCATGCGCTTCCCCGAAGCCTACGCCCACATGGACGCCTGGGTGCTGGAAGCGCTGGGCGAACTCGGCATCAAGACCTGGTACCAGCCCTTGAACGACATTACCTCGGACGGCGGCAAGATCGGCGGCGCGGCACAGGCGCATCGCGGCGGCGCGGTATTGCACCACGTGACGATGGCGTACGACATCGATGCCGCCAAGATGCTGCAGGTGCTGCGCATCGGCCGCGAAAAACTGTCGGATAAAGGCACCACCAGCGCCGCCAAGCGCGTCGATCCGCTGCGCAGCCAGACCGGGCTGGCGCGCGAAGCGGTGATCGAACGCATGATCGCCACCTTCCGCCGCCGCCATGGCCTGACCGATGGCGCGCTGCTGGCGCACGAGCTGGCGGCGGCTGAGACGCTGGTGCAGGAGAAATTCGGCCGTGCCGAGTGGATCGCCAAAGTGCCGTGACGCAGCCAGGCGCGCTCCCGGCTGCCGGGAGTGCCTAGCCCGGATTGCGCTTGACGAAGAACAGGGCGGCGCCAACCGCCATCAAAACGCCGCCAAATACCTGGTTTTGCCGCTTCACGGCATCGGCGTTGCGCAGATAGCGCTGCATGCTGGCGGCCGCCAGCGCATAACTGTGCATCACGATCAGATCGATCGTGCACATGGTCGCCGCCAGAATCAGCAGTTGCGGCAATACCGCGGCTTGATGCGTGATGAATTGCGGCAGCACCGCCACCATGAAGACGATGCCTTTGGGATTGGTGGCATTGGTCAGAAAGCCGAGCAGGAAACGCTTGCGCCAAGGTGGCGCCACCGTCCGCGCGCGGCTGTGCGCCGGCATTGCCGGATCGACCACGACCCGTGCCCGCCATTGCGAAAA
>DATJCV010000100.1:0-8960 GCA_035497775.1 Burkholderiaceae bacterium
CCAACTGGAACTGGCGGCGGATATCGCCGAAATCGAGTGGGGCAACGCCAATCAGGCGCTGATGCTGCGCGTCGCCGAGCGCTATTTCGACGTCGTGCTGGCCGCCGATACGCTGCGCGTGCTACGCCGGCAACAGGCGGCGGTGGAGCGGGCCTTGACTGAAACCCGCGAGCGCTTTCAACTGGGCGACGTCAAAGTCACCGATACGCACGAGGCGGCGGCGCGCGCCGAAGCGGTCAAGGCCCAGGCGCTGGCGGCCGACGCTGATTTGCAGGTGAAGCAGGCGGCCTTGGCGGATCTGACCGGGCTGCCCGCTGGCCAGGCGCGACTGCGCCGCCCAAACGACGCGGCTGCGCCGGCGGCCGGCGGCAGCCTGGAACATTGGCTGGCCAAGGCGCAGGAGCGCAACCCGAATCTGCAGATGCGAATCGCCGGTGTCGCGGCGGCGAAACAGGAGGCGGCCAAATTCAGCGCGCAAGCCGCGCCCTCGCTCGACCTGGTGCTGCAGGTCGGGCGCAACCGGCTGGCAGGCAACGGCGATTTCGGCGCCGCCAGCAATACCGGCAACGAGCGCATGATCGGGGTGCAGTTGACGATCCCGCTGTATACCGGCGGCTACCGCAGCGCGCGCCAGGAGCAGGCGCTGGCCCTGGCTGCCAAGGCCGACGCCGATGCCAGCCACACGCGGCAGCAGGTCGCATTGCAGGTGCGTTCGCTGTGGCTGGGCCTGACCGTGGGCGCCAGCCGCGTGCAGGCGCTGGCCGAATCGTCGAAGGCCAGCCAGGCGCGATTGGACGCCACCCGCCTCGGCAACGAGGTCGGCGACCGCACCACGCTCGACTTGCTGAATGCGGAAAATGACGCGGCGAACGCCGAGTTGATGCTGTTGCAGGCGCGCATCGGCCTGCTGCTGGATCGGCTGCGGCTGGCGGCGCTGGGGGGCGAGCTGGATGAGACGCAGTTGGAGCCGGTGAATGCAGCCTTGCAGGATGGCGCTGCGAATTAACGCAACACCAGCTCCAGCGCTGGTTTTTCGCCGTAGTCGGCGTAGCGTTCGTTGATCGCGGCGACGCAGAAATCCAGCTCGGCCAGGATCTGCGGCGCCTGCTGGCGCAACTGTTCGGCATGCAGCACTTCGATTTTCAAGACTTCGTCCGGTTGCAGCCGGAATGACGACATCGCGTCGTCATCGCGCAGGTAAGAGAGGCAATCGACCCACGCGTCCATGTTGTTGCCATAGAAATCGGGAAAGCCAAACGCGGCTTTCGAGGCCGCGTGGAAGGCGTCCCAGTCGGTTAGCGCAGCGCCATCGAGCTCGACCCGGGCCATTGCTATTGCTTGTCCGGCGCCGGCTTCGGGGCCGGCCTTGGCTCCGTCACGAAGCCTATTTTGCTTAAGCCGCTGGCTTGCGCAGCTGACATCACGTCGGCGATGACTTCGTAGCGGGTGCTTTTGTCGGCACGTAAATGCAGCTCGGGTTGCGGCGTCTTGTGCGCCGCGACCGCCATCCTGGCATCCAGTTGCGCGACATCGAGCGCGACATCGTCCCAGAAGATGCGGCCTTGGGCGTCGATCGAAAGGGAAATGGTTTCCGGCTTTTCCGGCGCCGGCGTTGATTGCGCGGTCGGCAGGTCGAGCTTGATCGCGTGCGTAAACAGCGGCGCGGTAATGATAAAGATCACCAGCAGCACCAGCATCACGTCGACCATCGGCGTGACGTTGATGTCAGCCATCGGCGCGGCTTGCTGGTTGTGATTGAAGCCGCCGAAAGTCATGGGAATGCCTTGTTCTCTGAAATGTCGTGGATAGAGTAGCGCTACGCTTAACTCTGTCCCACGGTACCAACTCTCGAGCCAGTGGTCAGATGGGCATGCAGGTCATGCGCAAAGCCATCCAGCTCGGCCAGCGTCAGGCGGTTGACCCGGGTGAAAGCGTTGTAGGCGAGTACCGCAGGAATCGCCACCACCAGGCCGAGCGCGGTCATGATCAGCGCTTCGCCGACCGGGCCGGCAACCTTGTCGATCTGTACCGTGCCGGTGGTCGAGACCGCGAGCAGTGCATGATAAATTCCCCATACCGTGCCGAACAGACCGACGAAGGGGGCCGTCGCACCGACCGAAGCGAGCGCGGTCAGGCCGTTTTCCAGGCGTGCCGAGACGCGGTTGATTTCGCGCCGCAGCGTGCGCGTAATCAGTTCGCTCTGATCGGAAGCGGCGTTCAGCGAGCCAGCCTGGGCGCCCGCATTGGCCGCCTGGGCGCTTTGCGCGGCCAGCGGCGTGTAGACGTTTTCGCGGTCAATCGGGAGCAGTAGCGCAATCGCATCCGGCAGCGTCGGCGCCTGCCAGAACGCATCGAGCGCGCCGCTGCTGCGCCGCATGCGCCAGGCGCTCCAGCTTTTGGTCAGGATGTAGTACCAGGACAGAATCGACATTGCCAGCAGCACGTAGGCCACCGCATGCGATATCGCATCGCCCTGCGCCCAATAGTGGGCGAAGCCTGAAGCTGGATTGGCGAGGGTCTGATTCATGATGATCCGGTCAAGATAAATCGCTGGGCTACTTCACGTTCGGGCGCGCCGGCAAACCGGCGCCGGCGCGCTAGCGCAGTCCGAGCACGTCCTGCATGTCGAACAGTCCGCTGGTTTTGTCGCGCAGGAAGCGTGCGGCGCGCAGGCTGCCGTGCGCATAGGTGACGCGGCTGGCGGACTTGTGGGTGATTTCGATGCGCTCGCCGATGCCGGCGAACAGCACGGTATGGTCGCCGACGATGTCGCCGCCGCGAATGGTGGCAAAGCCGATCGACGACGGGTCGCGCTCGCCGGTCACGCCTTCGCGCGCATAGACCGCGACCTCGTCCAGCTTGCGTCCGAGCGCGCCGGCGATCACCTCGCCCATTTGCAGCGCGGTGCCGGACGGCGCATCGACCTTGTGCCGGTGGTGCGCCTCGATGATTTCGATGTCGTAGCCTTCGGAGAAATTGCGCGCCGCCATTTCCAGCAGCTTCATCGTCACGTTGACGCCGACGCTCATGTTGGGCGCGAACACGATCGCGGTGCGCTTCGCGGCGGCGGCGATCGCCGCCTTGCCGGCGGCGTCGAAACCGGTGGTGCCGATGACCATCTTGATGCCGTGTTCAGCGCAATATTGCAGATGATGCAGGGTGCCTTCTGGGCGCGTGAAATCAATCAGGAATTCGGCAGCGGCCAGTCCCTTGGCCGGATCGGATTGGATGGGTACGCTGGCCGGCTGGCCGAGAAAGGCGGCGGCATCGGTACCAATGCCGGGGGCGCCGGCAACGTCCAGCGCGCCGGCCAGAGTGGCATCGGCGGCATTGCCGATGGCTTCGATCAGCATGCGGCCCATACGTCCGGAAGCGCCGGCGACCGCGATTTGCATTGGATTCATATGACAGTTTGCAGCGGCATTATGGCTTGGCGGCGGACGGTGCTTTCGGTGCGCTCGACTCGCTTGATTTGGGTGGAGCGCCGGCGATCTGCGCCAGATAGTCCTGTTCGGTCGGCAGGTTGCCGCCCTCGTAGCGCACCATGCGCTTGTTATCGAAAAAAATCGTTACCCGGCTGGTAGTGACGTCGCCATTGCGCTTTCGCAGGCGGAACAGGTAATCCCAGCGATCGGCATGGAACATGTCGTGCAGCAGCGGTGTGCCGAGCGCAAATTGCACCTGCTCTTGCATCATGCCAGGCTTCAGTTGCGCCAGCATTTCCTGGGAGACGAAATTACCCTGCTGGATATCGACCCGGTAAGGTGAAAAAATGCCGAGGAAGCGCCTGTTATGGCTGGTCTGCACACCCGAATTGGCATTTTTCGCAGCCGCTTCAGCATCGGAAACGGGTGTTGCGGTGTCCGCCGCAGCGCTGGCTGGCGCCGCTTGCGGCGCCACCGTTGCTGGTGCCTGGGTGATGGCGGGCGCACCGTCGATCAGCGGATTCTTCGAAGCGCAGCCGGTCAGCCCGAAAATGGCGCCCAGCAGACAGAACGTCAGCGCGAAGCCGGGGGGGCGGAGAGAAGTGGAACGCAGCATTCGCATGGGAAATCCAAAGGTTAAGCGTTTATGCCAAAACGCTATATGATAAAGCAAGATACCTTGAATCGAGCGAAACATGACCAACAATCCTTCTGAACTGAAAGCCAGCGGCCTGAAGGCGACCCTGCCGCGTTTGAAGATACTGGAAATTTTCCAGAGCAGCCCGGTACGCCACTTGAGTGCCGAAGACGTCTACAAGACCTTGTTGGCGGAAAACATGGATGTCGGACTGGCCACCGTCTATCGGGTGCTGACCCAGTTCGAGCAGGCCGGCTTGCTGCATCGGAATCACTTTGAAACCGGCAAGGCGGTGTTTGAACTCAACGAGGGCACTCACCATGACCATCTGGTGTGCCTGGACTGCGGCCACGTCGAAGAGTTTTACGACGACGAAATCGAGAAGCGCCAGCACCGGATTGCGACCGAACGCGGCTTCGTCATCGCCGACCACGCGCTGGCGCTGTACTGCAACTGCATCAAGGCCGATTGCCCGTATCGCGCCAGCCAACCCTTGGGCACTCGTTGATCTATAGGGAGTATGTTGCAAAAACGACCAATGCCTATGCGACATTGATCGCATGCATTGGGAGTATATGATGTTTACGGCTGGCTCAGGGCATTCGACAAGACCTTGGCGGTGATGTCGACAATCGGAATCACGCGTTCGTAAGCCATGCGGGTCGGGCCGATCACGCCCAGCGTGCCGACGATCTGGCCGTCGACATGATATGGCGCCGTCACCACGCTCATTTGCTCCAGCGGCACCAGTTGCGAGTCGCCGCCGATGAAAATCTGTACTCCGGTCGCCTTGCTGGACAGGTCGAGCAACTGCATCAGGCTGGTCTTGTGTTCGAACAGATCGAACAGTTCACGCAGCGACACCATGTTGGAGGACAGATCGGATACCGCCAGCAGGTTGCGCTCGCCGGAAATCACGACCTCTTCTCCCTGATCCGCCATCGCGTCGCTGCCGGCCTCGACCGCAGCTTGCATCAGTTGCGCCATGTCATCGCGCAACTGCCGCAATTCGCCTTGCAGGCGGCGCCGCACCTCGTCGAAATGCAAGCCTCCGTAATGCTGGTTGATGTAATTCGCCGATTCGACCAATTGCGCCGGCGTGTAGTCGGCGTCGGTCAGCAGCAGCCGGTTCTGGACATCGCCGCTCGGGCTGACGATCACCAGCAGGATGCGCCGTGCCGACAGCCGCAGGAATTCGATTTGCTGGAATACCGATTCGTGCCGCGGCGTCAGCACCACGCCGGCGAACTGCGACAGCGACGACAGCATCTGCGCCGCGCTGGCGATGATTTTTTGCGGCGAACTGGCTTGTTGGCGCGACGGCAGGCGGGCGCTGACCGCGCCTTCATCCAGCGCCTGTACAGTGAGCAACGTGTCGACGAAAACCCGGTAGCCGCGCGGTGTCGGCACCCGGCCGGCCGAGGTGTGCGGGCTGCAGACGAAACCCATCTGCTCCAGATCGGCCATCACGTGGCGGATCGTGGCCGGCGACAGGTCGAGTCCGGAAATTTGCGAGAGCGCGCGCGAGCCCACCGGCTGGCCATCGGCGATGTAACGCTCAACCAGGGCTTTGAGCAGGGTTTGGGCGCGGGTGTCGAGTTGCATGGCGTTATTCTAGCGGTCGGCCGCTACGGCTGCCAGCGCCATGCGCGGCGCCAGCCAGTGCTGTAGCTGGTACAGGTCGGTGCAATGGCCGTCGGGTACGATGTGCGGCGGCAGTTCGCGCCCGAAACGGTTGATCCACATGGTTTGCAGGCCGGCGCGCTGCGCCCCTTCGATATCCAGACGCGGGTCGTCGCCCACATACAGCGCCTGCGCCGGCGCTACGTCCAGAGCGTCGCAAGCCAGATGAAAGATGGCTGCCCCTGGCTTGGCGCACCCCAGGCGAGGCGCCGACAGCGATGCCTGGAAATAATGTTCGAGGCCGATCACCCGCAGGTCGGCGGTGCCGTTGGTGATTGCGCCCAACAGGACCTGCTGGCGCAAGTGCATCAGTACCGGATGAACGTCGTCGAACGGCGTCACGGCGTTGCGCGCCGCTGAAAATACGGCCATTGCGTGGTCCACCTTCGCCACATCCTCGCCGGCGCTGGCAAAGGCGCGGCACAGCGCCGCATGGCGCAGCGCTGCCAGATCGATCTGGTAGCGCGGATCGACCGCCATCAGCTTGAGGCGCTGCTGGCGCAGGATATCAATCGAAAAGCGCTCGGCGACTGCCGGCGCATGCACCGCCAGCCAGTCGTGCAGCACGATTTCAGCTCGGGCAATGACCGGCATGATCGACCACAACGTGTCGTCGAGATCAAACAATACCGCCTTGATTGGAGGGTTCTTCATGGTCTGTACATCGGTTCGATTTCGTCTCTTTCAAGTTGCATCTGAATTATGGTCTAATCGCCGGCATGCAGCCCCTCAAATCTACCAGCGACACATTTTTGCCGAAAACCATAGCGATCGTCGGCAAGTACCTGGCCGCCGGCATTTCCGCGCCGCTGGCGGAAATAGCCAATTTTCTGACTGACAACGGCCACACGGTGGTGTTCGAGACCGAAACCGCGCGTAATATCCCGTTGTCCACGCCGCTGACGATGACGCCGGTGGAAATCGGCCAGCATGCGGATGCCGCCATCGTGCTTGGGGGCGACGGTACCATGCTTGGCATCGCCCGCCAGTTGGCGCCGTACGATGTACCGTTGATCGGAATCAATCAGGGTCGGCTGGGCTTCATGACCGACATTCCGCTGGGAAGAATGATTCCGGTACTGGCCGACATGCTGCAAGGCAAGGTCGAATCGGAACGGCGCACGCTGTTGGAGGGCTCGGTCTGGCGCGACGGCGCCCCGATTTTCAGCGGACTGGCGTTCAACGACGTGGTGGTATCCCGTGGCGCCACGTCCGGCATGGTCGAACTGGCGGTCGAGGTCGATGGCTGTTTCATGTACAACCAGCGTTCGGATGGCTTGATTGTCGCCACTCCGACTGGTTCCACCGCCTATTCGCTGTCGGCTGGCGGCCCGCTGCTGCATCCGACCCTGCACGGCCTCGTGCTGGTGCCGATCGCTCCGCATGCCTTGTCGAATCGGCCCATCGTGCTCCCGGATTCATGCGAAATCGAAATCGAAGTGGTCAGCGGGCGCGAAATGAGCGTCAATTTCGACATGCAATCGCTGGCCAGCCTGGCCCACCACGACCGCATCAAGATTCGCCGTTCGCCGCACACGATCACATTTTTGCATCCGCAAGGCTGGAGCTACTACGCCACGTTGCGGCAAAAGCTGCACTGGCATGAATACCCGGCAGTAGAGGGTCAGTTAAAATAATTTTCGTTCCGCCGGCATGCGCTAATGCCGACACCGCTATTTCCCCCAATCAGCTTGATGTTCGAGGCGACCGCCTGAAACGCCACCCAGATGCTGCGCACACTTTCGATTCGCGACTTTGTCATTGTTGACTCCATCGAGCTGGAGTTCGGCCCCGGCTTTAGCGTGTTGACCGGTGAAACCGGTGCCGGCAAGTCGATCCTGATCGATGCCCTGTCGCTGGTCCTGGGCGGCCGCGGCGACGCCAGCATGGTGCGCGAAGGAGCGGTCCGGGCCGATCTCAGCGCCGATTTCACCGCCGATGAAGCGGTCGAAGCCTGGCTGGCCGCCAACGCATTCCAGAGCGAAGAGGGTGGCATGCTGCTGCGCCGCGTCATCGATAACGCCGGCCGTTCGCGTGCTTTCATCAACGGCAGCGCCGCCACCGCTGCGCAGTTGCGGGAGCTGGGTGAGATGCTGGTCGATATCCATGGCCAGCATGCGCACCAGTCGCTGGTTCGGGCCGACGCGCAACGGCTGCTGCTCGATACCCAGGCCGGCCTGCAGCCACAGGCGCTGGCAGTGGGGCAGGCCTGGCGCGACTGGCAAGCGGTGTTGCGCCAGCGGCTCGAATTCGAGAACAACGCCAAAAGCGTGTTGCAGGAGCGCGAGCGGCTCGAGTGGCAGGTCGGCGAACTGGAAAAGCTGGCGGCCAAACCGGGTGAATGGGCCGAGATCAGCAACGAGCATAGCCGGCTGTCGCATGCCGCCAGCCTGATCGAAGGCGCACAGGATGCGCTCACCGTGATTTCCGAAGCGGACAGCCCGCTGCTGTCGCAGCTGTCGGCGCTGAACCAGAGGCTGGCCAAGCTGGCCGATATCGACGCCGCGTTAAAGCCGGTGACCGAGGCGCTGGAGCCGGCGTGCATCCAGCTGCAGGAAGCGGTGTATGCGCTGAACGACTACCTGAGTCGGGTCGAGCTCGACCCCGAGCGCCTGCGCATGGTCGAAGCGCGACTGGAAGCGATGCATTCGACTGCGCGTAAATTTCGCGTCGGGCCGGACGAGCTGCCGCAGGAATTCGAGGCGTTGTCGGCGCAGCTGCGGCAACTGGCCAATGTCAGCGATCTTGACGCACTGCGCGCGCAGGAGGAAAAGCTGAAAACCGACTATCTGGCAGCAGCCCGCAAGTTGTCGAAGGCGCGCGCCAGGGCCGCCGCCGCGCTAGGCGACGCGGTGACGGCCGCGATGCAGGAGCTGAGCATGAGAGGCGGTCGCTTCGAGGTGGCGCTGAACCCCTGCGAGGCGGCCAGCTATGGGCTGGAGCAGGTCGAATTCCTGGTAGCCGGGCATGCCGGCGTGGCGCCGCGGGCACTGGCCAAGGTTGCCAGCGGCGGCGAACTGGCCCGCATCGCGCTGGCGATTTCAGTCATCACCTCGACCACCGGCGCCAATAGTGCCAAGGCTGAAACCCTGATCTTCGATGAAGTCGACAGCGGCATCGGTGGCGCGGTCGCGGAGGTGGTCGGGCGCCTGCTGAAACGGCTGGGACAAGAGCGCCAGGTGCTGTGCGTGACGCATCTGCCGCAAGTGGCGAGC
>DATJCV010000101.1:0-4060 GCA_035497775.1 Burkholderiaceae bacterium
GTTCCTCATTACCTACATGCTGGAATTCTGGATGGACAAGGAAAGAATTTTCGAGATTTACCTGAACGTGGTCGAATGGGGCAACGGCGTCTTCGGTGCCGAGGCCGCAGCCCGTCACTACTACGGTATTGCTGCGGTCAACCTGAGTCCGGCGCAGGCGGCGCGGCTGGCGGTCATGCTGCCGAACCCGCGCTTTTATGACAAGAACCGGAATTCGGCCTATCTGGAGCGCAGAACCGCGCTGATATTGCGACGCTTGGGGTCAGCTGCAGTGCCGTGAGGCCGTGCCGTTTTCCGAAACCTGATCGTGGCGATCGAGCAACGGCACCCTCAGGTTGATCCGGATCTTGGCCGCTGCAGGCGTGGCCAGCACGCATGGCTGCTGGTCTGACGCAGCCATTGGGCGATCAACTAGATAAGGCCTTGCCATTGTGTACCAAGCGCTGCACCAGCCCACGTATGCTGCCGATGGCGACATGGCCGGTACCCTGATCTTTTGCCGGTGCCGGTACACTGACGCGGCTATCCAGGCGATCCGCTTCAATCACGACTAGGCGGCCCGGCGTCAGTTCGAGGGATTCGCCGCTGGACAGCCAGTAATCTTCGACCGATCCTTCAATCGTAATCCACACCTGACCGCAAATGACGCGTAATGTCTGTCCGTGCTTGGCGATGCCGGAAACAGCGTGGTTGGCTGCGATCTTGAGCGAATGAGTTGCGAATAAATTTCCCATGACGTTTTGCTCCTGTGAAGATTTCGGATGGATCGATGCAATCCCGGCTCCCCGAAAACTATTGACTGATGCAGGAAGTCTAGTCATGGTGCATCACATTGCAAAACGATATATATTCGAATGTCTTGTTAATTTAATTCACATTAAATGGTTATGGCCGATTTTCGGAAACTGCCGAACCTGACTGCTCTGCGAGCCTTCGAAGCGGCGGCGCGGCATCAGAATTTTTCCCGCGCGGCAGAGGAAATCCACGTTACACATGGCGCCATCAGCCATCAGGTGCGCGCCCTTGAGGAGGAACTCGGGGTTCAGCTTTTTACGCGGCTGGGCAAGCGCATCAGCTTGACCGGACGGGGCCAGCAATTTGCCAATGCGTTACGCAAGAGTTTGCTGGATATCGCTTCGGCCACGGACGTGGTGAAGTCCAGCGATGAATACAGACGATTGACCATTTCGTCGTTGTCGTCATTTGCCGCGCGCTGGCTGTCGCCGCGCATAGGAAGCTTCATCGAGCAATACCCGGATATCGAAGTGCGTTTGCAGTCGGGTACGAACTTGACCGATTTCGCCCGGGAAGAAGTGGATGTCGCGATCCGGTTCGGCCCTGGAAATTATCCCGGGCTGGCGGAAGAGCTGCTCATGGGCGACTACTATTACCCAGCCGCGAGTCCGCGTTTCAACGGTGGCAATTTGCCTGCCACGCCGCAGGATTTGGCACGTGGCGGATTACTCCGCTGCGAGATGGAGCCTTGGTTGCCGTGGTTTCGGGCGGCGCAAATCGATCTGCCCGAACCGACTGTGGGAATTATTTTTCAGGATGCAACCATGCTGCTGCGGGCGGCAGTGGACGGGCAAGGCATTGCATTGGTGCGGCATGCGATGGCCGCCGCCGATATTTTATCGGGTGAGTTGATACGACTGTTCGATGTGACCGTAAAATGTCCTTCTTCGTATTACTTCGTGTGCCCGCCGGGTTCGCTGCGGAAATCGCAGGTGCAGGCTTTTCGGGACTGGTTATTTGTCGAAGTCGACAAGTGGAAAAAAGTCGACGTGGAGCGAATCAGTCAAGCGCCGTTGTGACCAACGATAGCCACGATTGGGACAAGGTGGGTGCTTGCTTGCGATTATCGATAAAAGTACACTTGCGGTTGTTTTTATTTGCGAACAGTGCAGTGGCCGCCGCGACTCCGTTTGTCAGCGCGTGGCCATCCGTTCCAGTTTCGATTTCCGGACTGCGTTGTCGCAGCGCCTGGCGTCATTCGTTTGGCACGCCACGCAGCCGGTTGCGTGAGCCGGACCCCGCTCCTGAATCTTCGTGCACGCTGCCGCAACGGTTGCCGCATACGTTGTGCCGTTATGGTGCAGCAGGAAACTCACATGATTAATGTATTCGTATTGCAAAACGGCCGGCTCAATCAAACCAAGGTGGAGTCGCGCGCGGATCTTGAAAACAGCAGCCCGGTGTGGGTTGATCTGACCGATCCCAACGACGACGAACGCACCTGGGTCAAGAGCATCTATGGAGTGACCTTGCCGGGCGAAGACGAAGTCAAGGATATCGAGGCGTCGGCCCGATATTACGAAGCGGAAAACGGCGACCTGCATTTGCGCACCGATTTCCTGATCGACGAGGACGACGGCCCCACGCCCACGGTTACGGTAGCTTTCATTCTTACGCGCAACATGTTGTTTTCGATGCACAGCGAGGATCTGCCGGTGTTTCGGCTGGTGCGCATGCGCGCGCGTTCGCGCCCCGGCTCGATCACCGATTACAAGGACGTTCTGATCGACCTGTACTCGACCGATGCCGAGTATTCAGCTGATGCGCTGGAAGGCATCTATCAAAACCTGGAAGGCGTCAGCGGCAGCGTGTTGCAGAAGGAGCTGACCGATGCAACGGCCGCCGAGATTCTGAATGCGATCGCCCAGGAGGAAGACCTGAATGGGCGCATCCGCCGCAACATGATGGATACGCGGCGTGCAGTCAGCTTCCTGATGCGTGGCCGGCTGCTGAATCCGGACCAGTTCGAAGAGGCGCGGCAAATCCTGCGCGATATCGAATCGCTGGATGGGCATACTGCGTTCCTGTTCGACAAGATCAACTTCCTGATGGATGCCACCGTCGGTTTCATCAACATCAACCAGAACAAGATCATCAAGATTTTTTCGGTGGCCTCGGTCGCTTTCCTGCCGCCGACTCTGATCGCCAGTATCTACGGCATGAACTTCAAGCTGATGCCGGAATTCGATTGGGCTTATGGCTATCCGTTGGCACTATTACTGATGGTGGTCTCGGCATTGACGCCGTTCTGGTATTTCCGGCGCCGCGGCTGGCTAAAGAACTAGGCAGGCGTTGTGCCTAAGTGAAATTTTTTCACTACGGGCATAAAAAGCATTCAGCCTGCGCCAGTGGGGGAACGTCCCTGCCGGCACGCACTTTCGTTACACTTGGACCAGGTGTCAGCGTTTCGCTGACCGATGTGTTGCGCGCCATCGATCCGAGTGGCGCCGAATCAGGAGGATTGGGTCACGATGAATACCTCTGCCGCGCCGCCTTTTCCCGCCGGCCGCAAACAACAGGTGGTGGCCGCGCTGCGCGCCATCGTGCCGGCCCATTGCGTGCTGTTCGAGGAAGAAGACACGCGACCCTACGAGTGCGATGGGCTGGCCGCTTATCGGCAACTGCCGATGGTGGTCGTGCTGCCCGAAAACGAGGAGCAGGTGGTCGCGATCCTGAACGCCTGCCGCGGCATGCAGGTGCCGATCGTGCCGCGCGGCGCCGGTACCGGCCTGTCGGGCGGCGCGCTGCCGATTGCCGATGGCGTGGTGCTGTCGACTGCGAAATTCAGGCAAATCATCAAGCTCGACCCACGCGCCCGGACCGCGGTGGTGCAGCCGGGGGTGCGCAATCTGGCGATTTCCGAAGCGGCGGCGCCGCACGGCCTGTATTACGCGCCTGACCCGTCGTCGCAAATTGCCTGCACCATCGGCGGCAATGTTGCTGAAAACTCCGGCGGCGTGCATTGCCTGAAGTATGGCTTGACGATTCACAACGTGTTGCGCGTGCGGATGGTGACCATCGAGGGCGAAGTGGTGGAGCTGGGCAGTGCCGCGCTGGACGCCCCCGGGCTCGATCTGCTGGCGGTTTTCATCGGCTCCGAGGGCATGCTTGGCATCGTCACTGAAGTTACGGTCAAGCTGGTGCCGAAGCCGCAGGCGGCGCGTGTGATCATGGCGTCGTTCGACGACGTCGTGAAAAGCGGCGATGCGGTGGCCAGCGTGATTGCCGCCGGCATCATTCCGGCCGGGCTGGAAATGATGGACCG
>DATJCV010000102.1:0-2826 GCA_035497775.1 Burkholderiaceae bacterium
GCGCCACGCCATGACCTGCTTCTTGAAGGCGGCGCTGCGCGCAGTGAAATATTGCGCACCGACATCGAAGCCGCCCAGTTCGGTTTCCCGCGTGTGCATGCGGCCGCCGCTTGCGGGATTTTTTTCATAGACGGTGACGCGATGGCCTTGCGCCTGCAAACGAGTGGCGCAGACGAGCCCTGCGAGTCCGGCACCGACGATGGCGATATGCATGGAAATCCTTTCTGCTGTCGGCACCAGGGCCTATAGCGTTTGGCGCAAACATAAAAAAGCCGTTCGTGGCGGTCCCAGGAACGGCTTGCGGCAGTGTCTTCAAACGGACTTATTCATCGCCCTCGCTGGGCCAGTCGCGGATATAGGCTTTCAGCATCTTGTTCTCGAAGCCTTGCGCCTCCAGCACCGCCTTGGCGACGTCGTAGAACGACATGACGCCCAGCAACACCTTGGCGTCCATGACCGGTACATAGCGCGCGTGCCGCTCCAGCATGATGCGGCGCACTTCGTTCAGGTCGGTGTCGGGCGTGACGGTAATCGGTGCATCGTCCATCTGCTTGCGCACCGTGCCGTTGCCAAGCGACCCGCCGTTGGCGTGGATGGTCTTGATGACTTCGCGAAAGGTCAGCATGCCGACCAATTCGCCGAATTCCATCACGACCAGCGAACCGATGTCCTTTTCCGCCATCGTGTTGACCGCCTCGGCAATTGGCGTGTCCGGCGTCACCGTGTACAGGATATTGCCTTTGACCTTGAGGATTTCCGAAGCTTTCATGAGTCCGCCTTGGTGATTGAGAGGTGGGTACAGCTTGAATGTAGCCCAAGGGCTGCGAAAAATCCAGCCAGCCGCGGCTGTAACGGGATAGCGGCATTCAATGCTACGATTCCGCCACCCGAACAAAGAAGGCATACCCGATCATGAGCGGCCCCCATTATCTCGGTTTCGATACCCTGTCGCTGCACGCCGGCGCGGCGCCCGACCCCACCACCGGCGCCCGCGCCACGCCGATCTATCTGACCACGTCCTTCGTGTTCAAGAATTCCGATCACGCCGCTTCGCTGTTCAACATGGAGCGCTCCGGTCACGTCTATTCGCGCATTTCGAACCCGACCAACGCCGTGCTGGAAGAGCGCATCGCGGCGCTGGAGGGCGGCGTCGCCGGGATTGCGGTGGCCAGCGGCCAGGCGGCGTTTCACCTCGGCCTGGCCACCATCGCCGGCGCCGGCTCGCACGTGGTGGCATCGCGCGCCATCTACGGCGGTTCGCAAAACCTGCTGGCCTATACGATGAAACGCTTCGGCATCGAGACCACCTTCGTCGACCCGCGCGACCTCGACGCCTGGCGCAACGCGATCCGGCCGAATACCAAGGTCCTGTTCGCCGAAAACCTCGGCAATCCCGGCCTCGACGTGCTGGACATCCCGAACGTGGCGGCGCTCGCGCATGAGCACTATCTGCCGCTGATGGTCGACGCCACCTTCACCACGCCCTATCTGCAGCGGCCGTTCGAGCATGGCGCCGACCTGATCTGCCACGCCGCCACCAAGTTCCTGTGCGGCCACGGCACCGCGATGGGCGGCCTCTTGGTCGACGGTGGCAGCTTCGACTGGCAGCAGGCCTATGAAAAGACCGGCAACTTCGCCGAACTATGCGAGCCGTACGACGGCTTCCACGGCATGGTGTTCACGGAAGAATCCTCGGTGGCGCCGTTTTCGCTGCGCGCGCGGCGCGAAGGGGTGCGCGATTTCGGCGCGGCGCTGAGTCCGCACAACGCGTTTGCCATCCTGCAGGGGATCGAGACACTCGGCTTGCGCATGGACCGGCACGTCGCCAATACGCGCAAGATCGTCGAGTTCCTGGCGGCCCATCCGGCGGTGGAAGCGGTTTCCTACCCAGAGCTGGAATCACATCCCGACCACCAGTTGGCGCAACGATTGTTGCCGAAGGGCTGCGGCGCGGTGTTTTCGTTCAGCATCAAGGGCGACCGCGCGGCCGGCGCCCGCTTCGTCGAGGCGCTCACCATTTTTTCGCATCTGGCCAATGTCGGCGACGCCAAGTCGCTAGTGATTCACCCGGCCTCGACCACCCACTTCCGCGTGCCGACCGAGCAACTGGCGGCGGCCGGCATCCGCGAAGGCACGCTGCGGCTGTCGATCGGACTGGAAGACCCGGACGACCTGATCGAAGACCTGGCGCGCGGGCTGAAAGCCTCGCAGCGCAGCGAAACGGCCAAGCGCAAAGGAGCCTGACATGCAACTGACCGTACAAGGGCAAGAAGCCTATTGCTATACCGGCGGCAAGGCATTCGACCCCAGCCTGCCGACCGCGGTGTTCATCCACGGCGCGCAAAACGACCATTCGGTCTGGGTGTTGCAGACGCGTTATTTCGCCCACCACGGCTTCGGCGTGCTGGCAGTCGACCTGCCCGGCCACGGCCGCAGCAAGGGTGCGCCGCTGACCAGCGTCGAGGCGATGGCCGATTGGCTGCTGGCGCTGCTGGACGCGGCCGGCGTTGAGCGCGCGACCCTGATCGGCCACAGCATGGGTTCCCTGATCGCGCTGGAAACCGCGTTCCGCGCGCCGCAGCGGGTGGCACGGCTGGCGCTGGTCGGCACCGCTTATCCGATGAAGGTGTCGGACACGCTGCTGGATGCCTCGCGCGACGACGAACTAGCGGCGATCGACATGGTCAACATCTGGTCGCATTCCTCGATTGCGCCCAAACCATCCAGCCCGGCGCCCGGCTTTTACGTCATGGGCGGCAGCCGGCGCCTGATGCAATATGTGTCGCGGCAGAATCCGGCCCAAGTGTTCTTCACCGATTTTTCGGC
>DATJCV010000103.1:0-6378 GCA_035497775.1 Burkholderiaceae bacterium
GAATAGCGGCTTACGGAGCAAGTGGATACTGGGTCACTGCTTGCCAGGCGTGATGACAAGGCCGCAGCAGAGGGAGCTATGCGAAATTTCATCGCGATGGGTACGGACACGTCCTGGTACGAATTATTTTCCCGCGGAGCCAGGGATTGGTTGCGACACAACCAGAAGGTGCGTGAAGCGGTGCAGGATCACCTGCCCGACCTGATTGCGCATCCGGACATCATCACCGGATCGCAGCAGCGCACGGTGCAAATACCGGTGCATTTTCTAGAACACGCGCGCTTTCGGCTGAATGATGGCGCCAAATCGCATGCCGAAGCCGGTCAGGGTGAAGGCAAGCCGGGTGACGTGTTGCACACGGCGCGCCCCGATTCCGGCGACGATGCGGGCGAAGGTGGCCATGGTGAAGGCGAAGTGCAGCTGCTGCTGGAGTTGAATATCGACGACATCATGGATTGGTTGTGGGAAGAAATGCACTTGCCGGAATTGCGTCCAAAACACAATACCCAGATCGATGAGCAGCAACTGGTGCGCGAAGGATGGGACAAGCGCGGCGCGCGGGCACGCCTCGATCGCCGGCGCACCGTCAAGGAAGCCGTCAAGCGGCGCGCGGTGCAGAAAAACCCGGTGCCGTTTACCGATGACGACCTGCGTTTCCGGCAACTGGTACAGCGGCGCCGGGAGTCCACTAATGCGGTCGTGTTTTTTGCGCTGGATGTGTCGGCCAGCATGACGGTCCAGGAGCGCCGGCTGGCAAAGAATTTCTTCTTTTTCGCCTTGCAGGGCATCCGCCGGCAATATGCAAAAGTCGATATCCGCTTCGTCGCACACACCACCCAGGCATGGGAGTTCTCCGAGGAGGATTTTTTCCAGGTGACTGGTACCGGCGGTACCGGAGCGTCGACTGCCTTCAATCTGGTGTTGCAACTGATCGAAGCCGAGTTTCCGCCTGAGCAATACAACATTTACCTGTTCTATGCCTCCGACGGTGAAAATTTCACGGAAGACCATGCTGCAGCCATCGGTAGCTTGCGCAAGCTGGCGGCCATGCTGAATTACATCGGCTATGTCGAAACCGCACCCGGCTTGCTGCGCTCGGGCGAAACCGAAATGAAATCGATCTGCAACGAACTGGAGGACAGTGACATGGTGGTCAACACCAGCGTGCTGACTCGGCAGGAAGATGTGTGGCGCGCACTCCGCAAATTTTTCGTGCAACAGGCCGAACAGGCGGAGGCGGCATGACCAGTCCTGCCACTACGTCGACTTCGCCCACTACCGCTGGTGCGCGGCCCGAGGCGAGCCTTGCCGGGTACGCGCAGAAGATAGAGCAATTGGCCGTGCGTCTTGGCCTGGATTTCTATCCGGTCGATTTCGAGCTGGTGCCGACCAATTTCATGATGGAAATCGCGGTGTATGGCTTGCCGATCCGCATGCCGCACTGGTCGTTCGGCGTGCGCTACATTCATCAGTTGATCCGGCAAAACATGGGGCATTCCCATATTTTTGAAGTGATGTTCCCGGGCGACCCTTGCCACGCCTATCTGGTGAACAGCAACAGCCTGTCGGAAAATACGCTGGTCACGGCGCACGTGCTGGGCCATGCGGACTTCGCCAAAAACAATCATTTGTTCATGCGCTTCATGCAGATGGCGGGTGGTCATATCCTGGAACAAGCTGCGGAGCGCGCCCATCGCATCGAATCCGCTGCCGCCGAGTTTGGCGCGCAGCGGGTGGAAGCGGTGCTGGATGCCGCCTTGGCGCTGGAGCCGCACATCGACGTCAATGCCGACCTGCATCGACCGCTCTACGCGGAGATGGCAGCACCGCCTCCGGCGCCCATCGAACGGCGGCCATTCGACCAGCGCTATCGCAAGCTGCCGGGGGAAACGACGCTGGCGCCCGAGCCGCCTGCGCCGCTCGCACGCACCGTGCCGCCGCAGCCGGAATACGACCTGCTGTGGTTCATTGCGCAGTACGCGCCGGAGATGGAGGGCTGGGAACGCGACATCTTTCTCGCCGTGCGCGAAGAATCGTTTTATTTCTATCCGGTGTTCGCCTGCCAGATCATGAATGAGGGCTGGGCTTCGTATTGGCATGCGCGCCTGTTGCGCGAGGCGGACTTCCTGCCGGACCAACTGTATCTGTCGGCGATCAAATCGCATTCGGACGTGGTGCGGCCGTATGCGGCCGATAATCAGCTGGCGCTGGCGATCAATCCCTACCACCTCGGTTTTTCGATGTGGGAGCAAATTATCCAGGACAAGGGGGTCGAGGTCGCACGCCAGATTTGCAAGGAAGAAGACGATTTCGGCTTCATCCGCAATTACCTGACACCGGAGCTCGCGGAACGGCTCGGCCTGTTCGTTTATGAAACGGAAAAGGATGGCGACATCCGCATTCAAAACCGCGATATTCACGCGCTGCGCGAGGCCATTCTGGCGCCAAAATTCAACTACGGCGCACCGCGCGTGGCCGTCACGCGCCTGCATTCGGACGGCAGCCTGGAGTTGACCCACGATTACCCAAGCGACGGGCGCGGCCTGGATATCGGCCGGGCCGAACGGGTGCTCGACTATATCGGACGCGTCTGGCGACGGCCGCTGCAGCTGCATACGATCAGTGAAAGCGGCGCCACGCGCGAAGTGGCGACGCACCGGATTTAGCTTCACTTGCTGGATTCGGCGTGTGTCACGCCCATCGCGGAACACCAGAATTCTTGCCGCAGAAGATGCTGTTCCCCATATACTCCATGTAAGTAGGCTTAGTTGCGCGCATAAAATATAAATTTTTTCATCATACTCTTGCTAATGCCATGCACGATGGAGAACCGCCATTGGATTGCGCCGCGCCCTCGCCCAGCATGACGGAGGTCTTCCGCTGGACAACGCCGTGTCGAAAACGCTCACCCAGTGCGTGCCCAGTGGCTCCGACAAACCAGCGAAACCGCCGACCAACGCGTTCTGGAATAAGCAACATGCCGAGCTGCTTGGCAGGCACAGTCGTCGGTTATGATTGGCAACGCGAATGATTTGACGCATCTTGTTTCAGCCGCGAACGACTGTCATTTGCCACGGGTTGGATCGCGCCGAACTGGCCACCACGCGGAGTGAGCTGATGAAAAATCAATGGTGGAAGCACAGACTTGCCCGCATTGCCTCCGGGCTTTTTTTAATCCTCGCAGTGGCGGCCTGCACCACCCTGCCCGACGTACGAAATCTGAGTAGCACCCTCACCCCGAAGGCGACGCCGACCGTCACCGGCAGCCAGGGCGTGCTGCCCGCCACGAAAGCGGAATCGATTCTTGCCAAAAGGCTGCGCAATGCGCGCATCGACGCTCAAGCGCTGGCGGCGCTGGAAGAAGCGGCGACCGGCAGCCCACTGATTGCCGGCAACAAGGTCACGCTGCTGTACGATGGCCCGGAGACGATGCAGGCGATGATCGCGGCGATCAGCAGCGCTACCGACAGCATCAATCTGGAGACCTATATCTTCGACCAGGATGAGCTAGGCCAGCGTTTTGCCAATTTGCTGATTGAGCGCCAGCGTGCCGGGGTTCAGGTCAACATTATCTACGACAGCGTCGGCACGCTCGGCACGCCGGCAGAATTTTTCGAACGGATGCGCGCAGCCGGCATTCAACTGGTCGAATTCAACCCCATCAATCCCTTCAAGCGGCTGGCCTGGTGGCGCCTGAATCATCGCGACCATCGGAAGATCCTGGTGGTGGATGGCAGGATCGGCTTCACCGGTGGCCTCAATATCACCGGCGACTATTCAAACAGCTCGCTGTTTCGCTCACGCAGAAAACGAACCGGCGCCGCGGTCGGCTGGCGCGATACGCACGTCCAGATCGAGGGGCCGGCGGTGGCGTCTCTGCAATGGCTGTTTCTCGATACCTGGGCCCAGCAGCGGCCCAACGACCTGCTGCAGCGCGACTATTTTCCGCATCTGAATCTCGCCGGCGACAAAATCGTGCGCGTCCTGGGCAGCGCGCCGGGCGGCGATCCGACTATTTACAAGGCCTACGTGCTGGCCATTCAAGAAGCCAAAAAGACGATCCACATCACCACTCCCTACTTCGTGCCCGACCAGCAAATCCTGGATGCGCTGAAGCAAGCGGCGCAGCGCGGCGTCGAAGTCAAGATGCTGCTTCCCAGCGTGTCCGACAGCAAGCTGGTACTCAACGCCGGACAATCGTTCTACAGCGATTTGCTGATGTCCGGGATCGAGGTCTATCAATTGCAGGTGGCGGTATTGCACGCCAAGACGGCCGTGATTGACGGCAGCTGGTCGACGGTTGGCTCCGCCAATCTGGACCTGCGCAGCTTTCTGCACAATTCGGAAGTCAACGTGATCGTGCTCGGAACCGACTTCGGGCAGTTGATGGAAAGTGCATTCCAGGACGATTTGCGCGATGCGCGCCGAATTACGCTCGATGAATGGGAGCAGCGTCCGCTGGGGAACCGTTTGAAGGAGTGGGCGGCGCGCCGGCTGGAATATTGGCTGTGAGCTGCGATTCCAGCCAACGCCCGGCCGCCGTCAGACCAGGTTGCAGCGAATGGTGGTCGGTACGCTGCACAGTTCCTGTATCAGTTCTTTGGAAATGGGCGCATCGATATCGGTCAGCGCATAGCCCAGCGCGCCGCGCGTTTGCAATTGCTGAGCCACGATGTTCAGATTGTGCTTGGCGAAATCGGCATTCATCCTGGCGATCACGCCCGGTTCGTTGCGGTGCACATGCAGGATGCGGCTGAGCGCGGCCTTTTCCAGATGGGCGACTTCCGGGAAATTCACCGCCGAGCGGGTGGTGCCGGCGGATAGAAAACGCGTCAATTTTTCTGCCACCTCGCGGCCGATATTTTGCTGCGCTTCCTCGGTGCTGCCGCCGATATGCGGTGTCAGGATGACGTTGTCGAGACCGCGCAGCGGCGACACGAATTCTTCCTTTTCATTGTGCGGCTCGACCGGGAAGACGTCGATCGCCGCCCCTGCCAAGCGGTTTTCCCGCAGTGCCTGGTCCAAGGCATCGATCTCGACCACGTTGCCGCGCGAGGCATTGATCAAGAGCGCGGAGGGTTTCATTGCCGCAATGCGGCTGCGGTCCATCAGGTTCCTGGTGGTCGGGTTGGCCGGCACATGCAAAGTGACGACATCGGACTGTTCCAGTAACGCTTCCAGCGGCAACGGCTTGGCGTTGCCAAGCGGCAGCTTGCTTTCGGGGTCGTAATAGACCACGTGCATGCCGACGCTTTCCGCCAGAATTCCGACCTGGGCACCGATATTGCCGTAGCCGATGATGCCCAGGACCTTGTTGCGTACTTCAAAGGCGCCGGTTGCGTTCTTCTCCCAACGGCCGCGATGCGCGCGGGCGTTTTTTTCCGGAATGCGCCGCAACAGCAGGATCGCTTGTGCAATCACCAATTCCGCCACGGAACGGGTGTTGGAATACGGCGCGTTGAATACCGGAATGCCAAGGGTGGCGGCGGTTGCCAGGTCGACCTGGTTGGTACCGATGCAAAAACAGCCGATGGCGCGCAAGTTCGGCAGCGCTTTCAATACCTCTGCGGTCAGATGGGTGGCGGAACGGATACCCACCACATCGGCATCCGCCAGCGTTTTGATCAGTTCGGAGCCTGCCAGGGCGCCCGGCAAACGGACAACTTCGTTGAAACCATGCTCTTCAAAAAACGAAACTGCATTCTGATGAATTTTTTCCAATAAAACGATTTTAGCCACAAGCCAGCTCCAAAAAATTGTCGAATATGAGTGTAAGGCAGTATGATCACATAAAGCAATATTCTATCTATATCTTTTATTCATGATTATATCGTCAACAGCAAAACCGGCGGACCGGATGATTGCCAGTGACAAGGCAAGCGTCGAAACCGTCACGTCGATCCATCGATGGAGCGCAAACCTGTTCTCGTTTCGCACCACGCGTGCCGCCCGCTTCGAGTTTACCCCGGGACAGTTTTCACGGCTTGGCCTGGATGACGGCAACGACATCATCTGGCGCGCCTATTCGATCGCCTCGGCGCCGCGGGACGCGGAGCTGGAATATTTCGCCGTGCTGGTACCGCAAGGCGTTTTCAGTCCCCTGCTGGAGCGGATTCGGCCGGGTGATCCGATCCTGACCGAACGCGCCAGCCATGGCTTCATGACCGCGACCCGCTTCACGGAACCGGGAAACGATTTATGGATGCTGGCGACCGGCACCGGGCTGGGGCCATTCCTCTCCATCCTCCAGGATCCGCAAGTCTGGCATAAATACCGCAACCTGGTCCTGGTACACGGCGTACGCCATGCCAGCGACCTGGTGTACCAGGATTTGCTGCGCCAGTTGCAGCAGCATCCGCCGGCTTCCGCTCGAGCGCG
>DATJCV010000104.1:0-5352 GCA_035497775.1 Burkholderiaceae bacterium
TTCCTGGCGCCGCACCTGGAAGCGCCGCGTGCGCTGTATTTCTGCAGCGGCTACATGGCCAACCTGGGGGTGCTAAGCGCACTGGCCGGGCGCGACGCCGAGCTGTTTTGCGAAGAGCTGAATCACGCCTCGCTGATCGACGGCGCCCGTCTGTCACGCGCCCAGGTGCGTGTCTATGCGCACGGCGATGCCGCGCAGCTGGAGCGGTTGCTGCAAGCCAGCAGCGCCAAGACCAAGGTGGTGGTCACCGACAGTGTGTTCAGCATGGACGGCGACCTGGCGCCGCTGCCGCAATTGCTGGCGCTATGCGAACGCCACGGCGCCTGGCTGGTGGTCGACGACGCGCACGGCTTCGGCGTGCTGGGCGCGCATGGGCGCGGCGCCCTGGAACATTTCAACTTGCGCTCGCCGCACCTGGTGTATATCGGCACGCTGGGCAAGGCGGCCGGCGTCGGCGGCGCCTTCGTTGCCGCGCACGAAACCGTGATCGAATGGCTGCTGCAGCGCGCGCGCTCCTACATCTACACCACGGCCGCGCCGCCAGCCCTGGCGTATGCGCTGTTGGCCAGCGTCGACCTGATTGCCGGCGCCGAAGGCGCAGAGCGCCGTGCCCATCTGCATGATCTGATCGCGCAGTTGCAAGGCGCCTTGCACTTGCGGCGCTGGACCCTATTGCCGTCGGCGACCGCGATCCAGCCGGTGATCGTTGGCGCCAATGCGGAAGCCTTGCATGCTGCTGCCGCACTGCACGAGCAGGGCATCTGGGTACCGGCAATCCGGCCGCCGACGGTCCCTACCAATACCGCGCGCCTGCGCATCACGCTGTCGGCCGCGCACACGACGGCCGAGGTCGCGCAGTTGGCGGCGGTGGTCAACGCATTGGAACAACCGGAGGCAGCATGAGTGCAACAGCCGCGTATTTTGTCACCGGCACCGACACCGAGATCGGCAAGACGCTGATCTCCAGCGCGCTGCTGCACGCGCTGACCCTGCAAGGGGTGCGCACCGCCGGCATGAAGCCGGTCGCCGCCGGCGCCGAATCGCACCACGGCGTCTGGCACAATGACGACGCCGACCGTCTGGCCGCCGCCAGCAGCCAGTGCTTGCCGGCGTCGCTGACCACGCCCTATTTGTTGCGCGAAGCCACTGCGCCGCAGATTGCCGCGGCTCATCAGGGCATGGCGATTGACCTGAACCATATCCTGGCGTGCTACGCGCAAATCGCGGCGGCCGCCGATGCGGTGGTGGTGGAAGGGGTCGGCGGCTTTCGCGTGCCGCTGGCCGATACCTTCGACACCGCCGATCTGGCGCAGCGGCTGGCGCTGCCGGTGGTGCTGGTGGTCGGCCTGCGGCTCGGTTGCATCAGTCATGCGCTGCTGACGGCGGAAGCGATCGCCGCGCGCGGGCTGTTGCTGGCCGGCTGGGTGGCCAACACGGTCGATGCAAGGCTGCCGAACGCGGCGCAAAACATCGAGGCGCTGGCGGCCCGCTTGCCGGCGCCGTTGCTCGGCAGCGTGCCGCGCCTGCCGGTAGCATCGGCTGCCGCCGCCGTCGCCCATATTGATTTTTCATGTTTGCCAGGCTGGCCCGGCAAACATGCCTGACTTCACTTTTTGACGCAAAAGGAAACCCCATGTCTCACGCAGAACTGAAAACCACCGTCGTCAGCCGCATGCCTGCGCCGACGCAGGCCGGCACCCAAGATGGGGCGCCGATCGCCGCCGAAACCTGGCCGGTCGATGAAGTCCTGGCGCTGTTCGATTTGCCATTCAATGACTTGATGTTCCGGGCGCAGCAGGCGCACCGCGCCAACTTCGACCCGGCCGAAGTCGAACTGGCGACGCTGCTGTCCATCAAGACCGGCGGCTGCGAGGAAGACTGCGCCTATTGCCCGCAGGCGGCGCGCTACGACACCGGCGTCACCGCCAAGAAGCTGCTGACCACCGACGAGGTGCTGGCAGCCGCGCGCGCGGCAAAAGAGCATGGCGCCACCCGCTTTTGCATGGGTGCCGCCTGGCGCGGGCCGAAAGAGCGCGACATGGAAAAGGTCGCCGACATGGTGCGCGAGGTCAAGGCGCTCGGGCTGGAAACCTGCGCCACGCTCGGCCTGCTGCAGGATGGGCAGGCGCAGCAACTGAAGGACGCCGGCCTGGATTACTACAACCACAATCTCGACACCGCACCCGAGTTCTACGGCAACGTCATCTCGACCCGGGAGTACCAGGATCGGCTCGACACGCTGGGACAGGTGCGCACCGCCGGCCTCAAGGTGTGCTGCGGCGGCATCGTCGGCATGGGCGAATCGCGGCGCCAGCGCGCCGGCCTGATCGCGCAGCTGGCCAACCTGAATCCGTATCCGGAATCGGTGCCGGTCAACCACCTGGTGCAGGTCGAAGGCACACCGCTGCATGGCCTCGACCCGCTCGACCCGCTGGAATTCGTGCGCACCATCGCGGTGGCGCGCATCACGATGCCGAAGGCGCGCGTGCGGCTGTCGGCCGGCCGCCGCCAGATGGGCGAGGCGGTGCAGGCGATGTGTTTTCTGGCTGGCGCCAATTCGATTTTCTATGGCGACAAGCTGCTGACCACCGGCAACCCGGATGCGGAGGACGATCGCACGCTGCTGGCCAAGCTCGGCTTGCGGCCCCGGGTAACGGAGCCGGTCGCGCAGCCGCCCTGCCAGTCGTGAGGCGCACTCTTCCTTGCCGTTTTGGCTGGCTTGACCTGGTCGCCTCGTAACGAGAATCCTCCTCCGAAAGAACCGCATGTTCCATAAAATCCTGATCGCCAATCGCGGTGAAATCGCCTGCCGCGTCGCCGCCACCGTCCGCAAGCTCGGCATCAAGACTGTCGCCGTCTATTCCGACGCCGACGCCCAGGCGAAGCATGTCGCGGTGTGCGACGAAGCGATCCGGATCGGCCCGGCGGCGGCCAAGGAAAGCTATTTGCGTGCTGACAAGATCATCGAGGCGGCGCGGGCCAGCGGCGCGCAGGCGATCCATCCGGGCTACGGCTTCCTGTCGGAAAATGCCGATTTCGCCGATGCCTGCGCCGCCGCCGGGTTGGTGTTTATCGGCCCGCCAGCGGCGGCGATTCGCGCCATGGGATCCAAATCGGCAGCCAAGACGCTGATGGAAAAAGCCGGGGTGCCGCTGGTGCCCGGCTACCACGGCGACGATCAGGACCCCGCCCTGCTGCACGCCGAAGCCGACCGCATCGGTTATCCGGTGCTGCTGAAAGCATCTGCCGGCGGCGGCGGCAAGGGCATGCGCATCGTCGAGCGTTCGGCCGACTTCAAGGAGGCGCTGGCATCCTGCAAGCGCGAGGCGATTTCCAGCTTCGGCGATGACAAGGTATTGGCGGAAAAATACCTGACGCGGCCGCGCCACATCGAAATCCAGGTGTTTGCCGACCGCCATGGCGAGTGCGTCTACCTGTTCGAGCGCGACTGTTCGGTGCAGCGCCGGCACCAGAAGGTGCTGGAAGAAGCGCCGGCACCTGGCATGAGCGCCGAGCGCCGGCGCGCAATGGGCGAGGCGGCGGTGGCGGCGGCGAAAGCGGTCGGCTATGTTGGCGCCGGTACGGTGGAGTTCATCGCCAACCAGGACGGCTCGTTCTATTTCATGGAAATGAACACGCGGCTGCAGGTCGAGCATCCGGTGACCGAGATGATCACCGGCACCGACCTGGTCGAATGGCAATTGCGGGTTGCCTCCGGCCAGCCGCTGCCGTTGCGGCAGGAACAGCTGGCAATCCGCGGCCATGCGATCGAAGCGCGCGTGTACGCGGAAAACCCGGAGAAGGGCTTCCTGCCGTCGATCGGGGTCTTGCGCCATATGCGGGCGCCAGCAGCGGTGGAATTCGAGCTGGGGCATGCGACGGCCGGCGGTATCACTCGCATCGATTCCGGCGTGCGCGAGGGCGATGCGATTTCGCCGTTCTACGACCCGATGATCGCCAAGCTGATTGTCTGGGGTACCGATCGCGATCAGGCGCTGGCGCGCATGGCGCAAGCCTTGTCGAACTTCCAGATTGTCGGACTGGCCAGCAATATCGCCTTCCTGAAACGCCTGATCGAAAGCCAGCCATTTGCGACCGCCGAACTGGATACCGGGCTGATCGAGCGGCATCAGGCAGAATTGTTTCCGGCGCCAGCGCCGGCTCCGCTCTCGGCGCTGGCGCTGGCCGCCGCCGCGCTGCTGGAGGACGAGCGGGAAGCCGCAGGGCCTGACCCCTGGACTAGCCGCGACGGCTGGCGCTTGAACGGCGCGCTGCAGCGCCAGTTGGAGCTCAGCGACGACAGCCATCACTACCCGCTGACCATCGCCTATCGCGCCAACGGCTGGCTGCTGACTCATCAGCAGCCTCATCAGCAGCAAGAGGTGCTTCTGACGCCGGTGCGGCGCGACGGCTGCGACTTCCAATTGCGGCTCGGCGATGCCGTACTGGACGGCACCGTGATACGCGCACCGGGCGCTGGCGCCGAACAGTTCCACGTGTTTGACGGCGGCACGCAACGGGTTCTGAATTATCTCGATCCGCTGGCGCAGGCCGGCGCCGCCGAAGTCGAAGGCGGCCGCCTGACCGCGCCGATGCCGGGAAAAATCGTCGCGCTGCTGGTCGGCAAAGGCGACAGCGTGAAAAAAGGTGCGCCGCTGCTGATCATGGAGGCGATGAAGATGGAACACACGATCAGCGCGCCGGCCAATGGCGACGTCGAGGAGCTGCTGTATGCGGTGGGCGACCAGGTGACGGAAGGCGCACAATTACTAGCGTTTAAAGCAAGTTGAATTTGTTGAAATGCGAGGGGCAGGCAGATCGGGGAAAAAGTCATTTTCGCGCTGCCCATGGCGCAAGAAAACGCCAGTACCCATGACACTGCCCTACCTGTTTTAAAGTACTTCAAGCGGAAGGATGATTTCAATGCGGATTCTGTTTTATGCGCAAGGCGGCAATCCCGAGCCGTGGCTGGCCGGCTTGCGTGAAGTCTTGCCCCACGCTCGGGTGCAGCTTTGGGAGGAAGGCAAGCTGGAACCGGCCGATTACGCGGTAGTGTGGAAACCGCCGGCGCAGATGCTGCAAGGCCACAATGAACTCAAGGCGATATTCAACTTGGGGGCCGGCGTCGATGCCTTGCTGCAATTGGGCGACGCGCTGCCGCCGGTGCCGATCGTGCGGCTGGACGATGCCGGCATGGCCCTGCAAATGGCGGAATACGTCACCTATGCGGTGTTGCGCTATTTCCGCCGCTTCGACCAGTTCGAGCTGCAGGCGCAGCGCGGCGAGTGGAAGTTCATGAAGCCCTACAGCCGCGAGGATTTCACGGTCGGTATCCTGGGCCTGGGCATGCTG
>DATJCV010000105.1:0-3749 GCA_035497775.1 Burkholderiaceae bacterium
GAGCGATGATGGAGTTGTTCAGCAGCGCCTTTGCCGCCGTCCAGGGCTGGCTGTTCCAGGACGTGGTCTTGCCGTTCATGTACGCCACCGGGCTCGGCGCCTGGACCGAAGAGGCGTTTACCGGCACCGAATGGTTCATGATCGGCGTCATCGAACTGGCGCTGCTGTATCTGCTGCTGCGGCCGCTGGAAGCGTGGATTCCGGTGCAGCCGAAGCTGACCTCCGGCGCGCGCCGCATCGATTTTTTGTATACCTGCATCCACCGGCTCGGGATTTTCGCCATCGCGGTTTTTTTCGTCTTGACTCCCTTGTACGACGCGTTGGCCGAACAACTGCGGCTGCAGGGCATCAGCCCGTTCAACCTGGAGCAGCTGTGGCCGGGGGTGACCGATATTCCGCTCGCGAGCTTTTTCCTGTACCTGTTCGTGCTGGATTTTTTCGATTACTGGTATCACCGCGCCAGCCATCGTTTCAACTGGTGGTGGGGCTTGCACAGTCTGCATCACAGCCAGCGCGAGCTGAATCTGTGGTCGGATAACCGCAATCATTTGCTGGACGACTTGCTGCGCGACGCCACCATGGCGTTGGTGGCGCTGGCGATCGGCGTCGAGCCGGGCCAGTACATTCTGCTGGTGGCGGCGTCGCGCATGCTGCAAAGCCTGCAGCATGCCAATGTGCGGATCCACTTCGGTGCCATCGGCGAGCGGCTGCTGGTATCGCCGCGCTATCACCGCTTGCATCACGCGATCGGTGTCGGCCACGAGTCGCAAGGAGAAGGCAGTCTGGGCGGCCACAATTTCGCGGTGCTGTTTCCGATCTGGGATACGCTGTTTCGCACCGTCCGCTTCGGCCAGACTTTCGAGGCGACCGGCATCCGCGACCAGTTGCCGCCGCCGCAAGGTTGCGCGCGCGATTACGGGCGCGGCTTCTGGGAGCAGCAATGGCTGGGCGTGCAGCGCATGCTGGAATACTCGCGCCGGAGGAGTTCCTAATGGGTGCGGCCCTGTTTGCCTTTGGCCGCGCGCTCTGGTCGCAACTGCACTACCGCATGCTGCTGCTGACCTTCCTGCCTTTCCTGCTCTCGGCGGTAGCCTGGGGCCTCGCGCTGTGGCTCGGCTTGCAGCCGATGATCGACTGGCTGCAGGCGTGGTTCCTGGAACATCAGGGCTTCGGCGTGGCCGGGCGCGTCTTGGGCTGGGTCGGCCTGGGCGCGCTGAAGACCGTGATCGTGCCGCTGATCGCGATGTGGGTGTTACTGCCGTTGATGATCCTGACCGCGCTGCTGTGCGTCGCCGTGCTGGCGATCCCCGCCATCGTCAAGCATGTCAGTTACCGCTACTACCCGGCACTGGAAGAGCGGCGCGGCGGCACGTTTGTCGGCAGCCTGTGGACCTTCTGTTCCTCCTTCGTGATCTTTCTGGTGCTGTGGCTGATCACGCTGCCGCTGGCGCTGATCCCGCCGCTGACCTTTGTCGTGCAGCCGCTGCTGTGGGGTTGGCTGACCTATCGCGTGATGGCCTATGATGCGCTGGCGCAGCATGCCAGCGCCGACGAGCGCCAGGCGATCTTGCGCCTGCATCGCTGGCCGTTGCTGCTGATCGGTGCCATCACCGGCGCCATGGGGGCGGCGCCGGGCCTGCTGTGGCTGGGCGGCGCGTTGTCGGTGATTTTCTTTCCGCTGTTGGCGGCCGGCGCGATCTGGCTGTATGTGCTGGTGTTCGTGTTTACCGGCTTGTGGTTCCAGCATTACTGCCTGGCTGCGTTGGCGCGATACCGGACGCGGCAGGGCGCGGCAGGCGCCGGGTTGGCGCCGCCGGCCGCGGCGGCGCTGCCGCTGGACGGCGTTCACTAACGCACGCTCGTCGTGCATAAGGAGGGCAAGGCTCATGGCTATCGGACTGATCATCATTGGCGACGAAATTCTTTCCGGCAAGCGGGCCGACAAGCATTTCAGCCACGTCGTGGCGATCCTGGCGGCGCGCGGCTTGCAACTGGGCTGGGCCGAATTCATCGGTGACGATCGCCCGCGAATTACCGCCACCCTGCGCCGCACTCTGGCTTCCGACGACCTGGTTTTTTCCTGCGGCGGCATCGGCGCCACGCCGGACGACCATACCCGCCAATGCGCGGCGGCCGCGCTGGGCGTACCGCTGCAATTGCATCCCGAGGCCAAGCGCCTGATCCAGGAGCGGATTGTCGATATGGCGCGCGCCGGCGGGATCGAACCGGATCTGGCGGCGCCGGAAAACCAGCATCGGCTGAAGATGGGCGAGTTTCCGCAAGGCGCGGCGATCGTACCCAATCCGTATAACAAGATTCCCGGATTTTCACTGCGCAACGGCAATGGCGGCGCCCACTATTTCACTCCCGGCTTTCCGGTGATGGCGTGGCCGATGATCGAATGGGCGCTGGATACCCACCACGCCGACCTGTTCCATCGGGTGGCTCGCCTGGAAAAATCGGTGCTGCTGTATGACGCCATGGAATCGACGCTGACGCCGCTGATGGAAAGGATCGAAAGCGAATTTCCGCAGGTCAAGGTGTTCAGTCTGCCGAACGTTGGCGATGCCGTCACGCGCCGCCATATCGAATTGGGGGTCAAGGGCGAGGTGGCGCCCACCGAAGCTGCGTTTGAAAGCTTGCTGGCCGGCCTGCAGCAGCTCGGTGTTGCCGTCGAGTACCCGTAACGCACGTTACGCCAGCGGGGCTTGCTATGATGGGCGCTTTCGGGGCACATCCCGGTGCAGCTTATCTTCTGGCAACCATGTTCGATTACCTTTTCAAACGTCGTGGCCGCGTGCCGCCCGCGAGCGTGCCGGTTCCGGCCCCTGCCACCGCCACGCTGGCCGAGCGCAAGCAGGCGGCGCTGACGCAAGCTGAAGCGCTGGCCGGCGACGAAGCCGCGGCGGTCGAGTTCATCCTGCAATGCGAATTTCCGGACGCCCGCCTGCTGGCTGCGCAGCTTGTGCAGTCGGAGCCACTGCTGCAGCGGCTGCTGGCGCCGATGCGCGAGACCGATCGCCGTGTGGCCCGCCTGTTGCAGCAGCGGCTGCAGGCGCTGGCACAAGAGCAACGCGCGGCGCGGCAGGTCCAAGCCTGGCTCGAGAGCGCGCAACAATTGCTGGACGAGCCGCGATTGCTGCCGAACCAGGTTGCCGAGCTGGACCGTGCCTGGCAGGCGATCGGCGCCGTGGCGCCGGCGCAGCAAGGGCAATACCAGGTGCTGCGCGCTGGGCTGGAGGCGCGCCTGCTGGCGCAAGCCGCGCTGCAGCGCGCCGCGCTCGACACCCTGGCGCGCTGGCGGCAACTGCAGCAGACGCTGGCGACGGCCGCGATGCTGCCAGCGGCGGCAGAGATCGTGCGCGCGCTGGCCATTCTCGAAAACGCCATGACCAATCACCTGGCGGCGCCGGAAGCAGCTTCGCTGCCACGCCATTTCCAGAACGATTTCGAACAGCAACGGGCGGCTTTTCACGCCAGCTGGCTGCATGCGCAAGAACGCGATCAAGCCCTCGCTGTGCGTCGTCAGGCGCTGGCCGAGTGGCAGGCGGCAGCACCGTCGGCTTTGCTCGCCGCCGAGCTGGAGCGGGCATGGCACGCCTTGCCGGCGCTGGCGCCGGAATGGGGCGAGGCGGCCGATCTGGAACGGCAATTCCAGGCCTTGCTGGGGCAACTGGCGGCCTCCCGCGTCAACGACACGCTGCGTGCCTCACGCCCGGATCAGGGGCAGATGCAACGACAGGCGCAAC
>DATJCV010000106.1:0-6151 GCA_035497775.1 Burkholderiaceae bacterium
CTGTAAAACTTCTTGCTGGCGGCGTCGGGCTAGGTCTTCCCTCCAGGCTCGATCACTTTTTTCCCGTTCCGCCGCCCTCGCCTCCGAAATACGCAGCTTTTCGCATAGTTGCGGATTAATGGTGGTGCCACTTTGGGTACGACAGTTTTGAAGATCGATCCCCTTCATCGCGGCTTCGGCGCTCAGTGACAAGGTGGTGAGCGCGCCGATGAGGCCGATCATGATGGTCAGGGTTTTCATTGTGCTCCCCATAAAAAAGCCCCGCAGAGCGAGGCATTCAGAACCAACATAATAGCCGAAGTTTTCTTATCGGCAATATTTTGACATTCGCTTTTATGGCACCAGACTACTGAACCGAAAACAGCGCAGCGACTTTCTCGCCAGCCCATAGAAGATGGTTCGGAAGCCGGGCCGTGACCTGTTTGGTGCGTCTTGCAATGTGTTCGGGGAGCCAAGACACAAGCACCAAGCCCAGCCCACAAGGTTGGGCTTTTTGCTTTTCAGGGCCACAAGCGTTCGCTTTATTGGCAGGGGAAAAACCTGGAACAGCACCTTGGTATTTGCTTATGCAAGTACGTCATGCAACATTCGAGCCGGTAGGCAAAATGCGGCTCGGAGAACGGCCGGAAAACACCAATCAAAAAAAAGGGGGGCGAGTGTGTGGCGAAGAATCAAAGGCTGGTCTCAACGGCAATGGGTATTGAAAACGGATAAGGAGCGCACGCAAATACGCTGACGGGCAATTGGCGCGCTCGGCACCTTTGGCCTGTTTTTGTACAGCGCGTGGACAACGTTCTACATCAGAGGGCTGGTCCAGCAACTGGCTCTGCACGCAGCAGAGCCTGGATCAAAGCTGGGCGCGTCTTGGGTTCTGGGCGATTTCGGCGGCTGCCACAGCTGCCCTGCGCTGGCGGGCAAGTTGCCAATCTGGCCGCAAGCGCTGCCTCTTTTTGTGAACTATATGCGTCTTAAATGTCCGGCCAAATGGCGTTGGCGCTTGGATTGCTGGTCGAAGCCACGGCATTTCCGGACTCCCCGGTCGCGCCGGAACTGAATCTGCTGGAGGCATGACACGTCTTGCGATTCCTAATTTTTTTCTTCCTTTCCAAGCCGGTGAATATGCTGCCCTTTTGCGTTTATGCAGGGATTGTTCAGGCATAGGCGATGAATCGGCGCAGACGCCGATACGGCCATTTTCCAAACGACCGGAAAAGTGATGCGGCGTAGCGGGCGCCGGCAGGAAGTGGGCCGCGTGGGTTGTGCGCGTGCCGGGGTTAGCGCTCCCAGCGCACCCGCAACAGGTATTCGCCCTTGTTGTAATGAAAGTTGAGCTCGCCTTTATATGCTCGGCGCAGCGCTTCGCCCAGTCCGCGCGCGAGATGGATGTCGGTGGTCGTGATCATGAGCTTGCCGTCGTCCTGCTCGTCGACCGCCATGATGCGTTGCAGCGGATGCTCGCTCTTTTCGCGGGCTTCCACATTGCGGGCAAGACTCAGCAATTCGTCGCGATGTTCGTGTGCAAACAGGCCCTCGATCGCCAGATAACCGGCTGGCAGCCGGTCGGCAATCCGGTGGCACGCCGCACATCGGGTGCGCGCGGCGTTTGCCGGCGGCGCCAGCCATTGCCAGCGGCCGTCACGGTAAACTGCCCCACAATCACCGCAGAGCGTCGGTTCGGACAGTTTCTCGCGCTCTTGGTAGGGATCGTGGGCCGCGTTATCGGGTAAATCCAGATATCGTCCCGGCAAGGTCGCGGACGGTGGGGAACGAGTGGCTTTCATTGATGCTCTCCTGAAATAACAGGCAGAGGAAAAGCTGGAAGGCTCGACCACGGAGACGCACCGAGAGCTGATCGCAGAACGTCGGCACCGTCCGTGTCGTTACTTGCGTACGCGCGCTTCCTGCACCGCCTGCGCAAAAACCGCATCGGTCATCAGCGACAATTCCGAAGTGAGCAAATTGACGATGTCGTCAGCGGTCACAATCCCATACAAGGCGCCAGCCACCGTCACAACCGGCATTCGGCGTATCTTGTGATCGCGCATCAGGCGCAATGTTTCGAGAAAGCCAGCCTCTTCGGATACCGTCACAACCGGGTGGCTCATGAAATCGCCGGCGGTAAATGCCTGCGGATCCAGTTGCAGCGCAACCGTTTCGATCACAATGTCGCGGTCGGTAATGATTCCAATAGGCACGTTTTCGCCATCCCTGGTTTCAGTCACGACCACGTCGCCGACATGGTGTTGGCGCATCAATGCGGCCACTGCCGATAGTGAAGCATCGGCTTCGCAGGAGATGACGCCTACCTTGCAACATTCCTTGATTGCCATGGCAATTCTCCCGACATCTCCGGCTCAGACCGTGGTTTCGAATATGATCCGTCGACCGTCATCTTGGTTCGCAAAAATGCCCTGCCTCTGGTCCGGAACAGCATGCGGTCAACCGACCGGCGGTGCGTCCGCCGAAAGTTTTTATGTGCTTTTTTTGCGTAACGCTCCGCCAGGGTCATTCAGGCATTATTTTCCCTCGGCATGAGGCGCACATCTTGCCGGCAGTTGCCTGCCCGCATCGGCAATCCGTTTGATCGCCGGCATGCCGGCTCGGTGAGCATCAACGAGGGCAACGGCCGCTACTTCGAGCCGGCGCTCAGCCGCGATCGCCGCGGATGTAATGCTCGAGTTGCTGGATCATGAACTGCTGCTCGGAAATGATGTCCTTCACCAGGTCGCCGATCGAGATCAGGCCGATCAGCTTGCCCTTGTCCATCACCGGCAGATGGCGCAGCCGGTTTTCGGTCATCAGCGCCATGCACTCCTCGTTGGTCTGCTCGGGGCTGACGTACATGACTGGGGAAGTCATGATGTCGCGCACCGGCGTTTCCTTGGAGGAGCGCCCCATGAGCACCACTTTCCTGGCGTAGTCGCGTTCGGTAATGATGCCGACCACCGCCTCGCCCTCGATCACCAGGAGCGCGCCGATACGCTGCTGCGCCATCAGCTTGACGGCATCCAGTACCGAAGCCGTCGGCGCGATCGTGTGGACGACCTGGCTAGGCTTGGAGCGCAGAATATGGGACACCCTTTTCATCGCCGGACTCCTTCCTGAAGATCGATAAAAGCATCATATACCCGCGCATTTTGTCGGTGGGCCGCCTGCCTCGATCCACCCCTTTCGCACCTTGAATATTCCGGCCAGCATGCTGTCACCTCACCATGCCGACTGTGGAACCGGCGACGGATGACACCGGTCGGTATCCGGGCCGGCGACAGCAGCACCTTCAGGAAGGCGCCGGAGCGGGAGCGGCCGTCCATCATCGCCGCTTCCTCGGCGTCGCGCGCCGCCTTGGGATCGTCGGCGATCGGTTTCTGCAAATCCGGCACGGGGTTTCAGCGTTCGCCGTGCGGTTTCGCCGGAACGGTGTGCAGATACGCATACAGCGCCTGCGCATCGACGTCGCTGAGTTCACGCAACGCGCCGAAGGGCATGACCTGGATGGCGCTGCCGTCGGGACGCTTACCGCTGCGCAGCATGGCAATGAATTGCGCCGCGTCCTGGTAGCGCGGCATCACGCTGCCTGTGCCCGGCGTCAGATTGGCGGCGTGCGGCCAGTCCGGCGGCCCGCCCGGTATCTTGCCACCCGACAATCCCGGCCCGTGGCAGCCGATGCACATATTCGCCACGTAGGCGCCGTGCTCCACCGTCACCGCCGCCGGCACCGGCGTGGCCGGCGGCCGCGCATGGTCGATAATTTGCGCGGCATCCGGGATCACGCCGAAGCCGTACAACACCTGCACCGGCAGCGGCAATTCAAACACCGCCGCGCCGCCGCTCGCCGGCGGCAAGCTGAGCAGATAGGCCACCAGCGCGCCGAGGTCGGCGTCGGTCAACTGGTTGTATTCCTCGCTGGGCATGGCGAATAGCGGGCGCCCGTCCGGCTTGACGCCGTGCCGGATGGCGCGCACCCAATCCTCGGGCCGGTAGCTACCGACCACATTGCCGGGACCGGGGCTGATGTTCGGGCCGACGATGCGCGTGCCCTTGCCGTCATTGACGAATGTCATGCCACCGCCATCGGCGCCATGACATTCGGCGCAACTGCGCGAAAGATAGAGATAGCGGCCGCGCTCGATGCTGGCTGTATCAGTCGGCACCAGCACCGGCTGCACCGCGACCGCAACCTGGCGCGCACGCTTCTGTTCGGCCAGCTGCTTGCCGACCACCGCCGCGCCGGCCAGCAGTAAGACGATCAAGCCAAGCAATCCCGCCATCCATTTGCCCCAGCGTTTCATACGGCCTCCTGTCGATTCGAGAAGCGGCGAGTCCGGCCGGATTGCCTCGTTTTTTTACATAGTGATATCCATGCCGGCTGCCATGCAAAATCTAATCCGCCGATCCTACAACTGACGTGGTGCTCCACCTTGATTTTCTGCAATGATCCGGGGCGGCTGAAGCTGCCGGAAACATGAGGGCGCGCAAGCACCGGAAACCACCGGCGCATCGAGGAGCCGATGCCTTGCTATACTTGAAGCCGTTCCCTCACCGGCAAACCGCCATGACAAACCTCAGAATGATCAAACCTCTTGTAGCAAGCCTGCTGCTCGCGATTGCCGCTTCCAGCGTCGCACTGGACGCCGCCGCCGCGCCGCAAACGGTCGATGTCCAACAGGCGGCGGCGCTGCAAAGCGGCGGCGCGCTGCTGATCGACGTGCGCGAAACCGGTGAATATGCGGAAGGGCATGCGCCCGGCAGCGTCCTGATTCCGCTCGGCCAGTTGCAGCAGCGGCTGCCGGAAATCGAGAGTTACAAGGACAAGCCGGTGGTGCTGATCTGCCGCTCCGGCAACCGTTCGGCAAAGGCGCTCAAGCAGCTTCAACAGGCCGGCTTCAGCGCGGCCTCCAACATCGACGGCGGAATGATTGCCTGGAAAAAGGCGGGCTTGCCGATCGTTTCCGCCGGCGCCGGCCGCTAGATATCGCACACCAACATCCTCCTGGCGAGGCGGCGCGCTGGCCGGCACTTTACATGGCTCGAGCCGCCAAACTACCGGTCGCGCAAGGGGTCTAGCAGGGGTCTCAGGGCGTTATGGTCCAGTTCGTACATCAATGCCAGCAAGCCGCCCAGTTCACCCTTCGGAAATCCGGCGCGCGCCAGCCAGCCAAGATAGTGCGCCGGTAAATCAGCAATCAGCCGTCCCTTGTATTTCCCGTAAGGCATTTCGCGGCTGACCAGGAGTTTCAGGTATTCGGGATTCATCGTCGATTTTGACATTCGGGTCGCGTACTTTGGAAAATTCTGCTCAAGGACTGCCGTGATTGATGCCCGCGAGGACATCCTGTACAGTTCCGCAGCGGGATCGCGGCAAGCCAGCACGGGCATGCATTTACCGCGGCGCCCGGTTTGGGCAAACCCGCTTTGATATTGTGATTCAAATGATCGCTTCCACGCGCAAAATGAACGACAAATCGGCCGACGCTTCGAACCCCGAAGAGCACCGTTATTTCATCACGGCGCTGTCGCGCGGGCTGGATGTGCTGGCCTGTTTTCGTTCCGGCGATGCGTCGCTCAGCAACCAGCAGATAGCGGAACGCTGCAACCTGCCGAAATCCACCGTGACGCGCGTGGTCTACACGCTGGTCAAGCGCGGCTATCTGGTCCAGGTCGAACCCGGCGGCCGCTACGCGTTGGGCACCGCGACACTGGCGCTGGGCAGCTCGATGCTGGCGCGGATGGATATCCGCACCTTCGCGCGCCCGCTGATGCAGGAGCTGGCCGATTTTTCGAAAGGCACGCTGGCGCTCGGCGTGCGCGACCGGCTTTCCATCATCTATACCGAAGTGGCGCGCAGCAGCGCGACACTGGCGCTGACTCTGCAGGTCGGTTCGCGCATCCCGATCGCAACCTCGGCGATCGGGCGCGCCTACCTGGCCGGGACCAGCGACAAGGAGCGCAACGCCATCTTGAAACTGGCGTTCGACCTGGATGAAACCATGGCCGACAGCGTGCGCGCCGGCATCCAGCGCGGCCAGCAGGATTACCGCGAATATGGCTGCGCCACCTCGTTCGGCGAATGGCAGCCCGACGTCAATGGGATTGCGGTGACCTTCCGCTCGGGCGGCGCGATTCCGCTGCATGTGCTGAACTGCGGCGGCCC
>DATJCV010000107.1:0-8616 GCA_035497775.1 Burkholderiaceae bacterium
GCCGAAAATCAGCGCAGCGTTCAGATTGCCCTGTGCCGCCAGTTGCCCGGCCAGTTCCCGTGGCGCCAGCACCGGCGGTGAAAATTCGCGCAATCGCGCGCTGACTGCGGCAGCGAAGTTGCAGCCATGCACCGCTTCGTCAATCGAGCCGACCGTACGTGCTGCCGCCAGGATATCCTGCGCACCGCTGGCAAACGCCACCGCCTCGTCGTGTTCAGTCGCGTTCGGCACACGCGGATTGACCAACACCAGTTGAGAAAAACCCATCGTCTTCATGGCGCGTGCCGCCGCGCCGATATTGCCGGGGCGGCTGGTTTCGACCAGCACGAAGCGCAGACGATCAAACACGGACGTGGGGTTTTGCGGCAGGTTCATTTAAAATAGCGCGATTGCGCGGTGCGGACGGGACAGGCGAAATTATTTTGGCCGTAGTGTGTCCGTTGGTCAGCGCCTTGCTCATTATTCATCCAGGACATGCACCACTGCGCAACTTGCGCGGCGTCGCCATTTTAACGGAATCTCCATGCATCCCATGCTCAATACGGCGATCAAGGCCGCGCGCCGCGCCGCCACCGTCATCAACCGCGCTTCATTCGACGTCGATCTGCTGAAGGTCACCAAGAAACAGCATAATGATTTTGTCACCGAAGTCGACCAGGCGGCGGAAGCCGCGATCATCAGCGTGCTGGGCGGCGCCTACCCGGATCACGCTTTCCTAGCGGAAGAGTCCGGGGCCTCGGCCAATCTGCATGACGACCATGAATATGTCTGGATCATCGATCCGCTCGACGGCACTACCAATTTCATCCACGGCTTTCCGCAATATTGCGTCTCGATCGCGCTGCAGTACCGCGGCCAGATCACCCAGGCGGTGGTGTACGACCCAACCCGCAACGACCTGTTTACCGCCACCAAGGGTGCCGGTGCCTACCTGAACGACAAGCGCATCCGGGTTAGCCGGCGCGACAAACTGGCGGATGCCTTGATCGGCACCGGTTTTCCGTTTCGCGACCTGGACGGCCTGGACGAATACCTGCAGATGTTCAAGATCATGACCCAAAATTGCGCCGGCATGCGCCGCCCGGGTGCCGCCGCGCTCGACCTGGCCTATGTCGCCGCCGGCCGCCTGGATGGTTTTTTTGAAAAAACGCTGAAGCCGTGGGACATTGCCGCCGGTTCGCTGCTGATTACTGAAGCCGGCGGCCTGATCGGCACGTTTTCCGGCGACTCCGACTATCTGCACAAGGGCGACGTGCTGGCAGGCAGTCCCAAGGTGTTTGCGCAGATGGTGAACCTGCTGAGCCCGTTCAAATAAAAATTGCCGCGGCGGCCGGCAAATCGTCGCGCAATAAACCCACCGCCCGCTCCGGCGCTGCTATACTGCGCCGGTGCGGCACATTCTCCAGTCACCTTGCCGCTGTCTATTTCGACCTCCGCATTCCAATTCGTTTGCCTGCGACTGGCGCCCTTCGCGGCGACAGGCCGATGTTTTCCATTGAGTACACATGTCATTTACTTCTCTCGGCCTGGCCGATGAACTCGTTCGCGCCGTCACCGAATACGGCTATACCACCCCTACTCCGATCCAGGCACAGGCGATTCCTGCCGTGCTGGCCGGCGGCGACCTGCTGGCCGGCGCCCAAACCGGCACCGGCAAGACTGCCGGTTTCACGCTGCCGATCCTGCATCGACTGGCCGTCGCCGCCCTCCCCACCGGTCCACGGCCGCTGCGCGCGCTGGTATTGACCCCGACCCGCGAACTGGCGGCGCAAGTCGAGGAAAGCGTGCGCACCTATGGCAAGTACACCAAGCTGCGCTCGACCGTGATCTTCGGCGGGGTGGGCGTCAACCCGCAGATCAAATTACTGAAACAAGGCGTCGATATCCTGGTGGCCACACCGGGGCGCTTGCTGGACCATATGCAGCAAGGCACGGTTGATCTGTCCAAGGTCGAAATTCTGGTACTGGACGAAGCCGACCGCATGCTGGACATGGGCTTTATCCGCGACATCAAGAAAATCCTGGCAGTGTTGCCGAAAAAACGGCAGAACCTGCTGTTTTCGGCCACTTTTTCGGATGAAATCAAGGCCTTGGCTGATGGCTTGCTAAACCATCCGGCGATGATCGAAGTCGCACGCCGCAACTCCACCGTGGAAGTCATTGCGCAAAAAATCCACCCGGTGGATCGCGACCGCAAGCATCCGTTACTGACGCATCTCATCAAGACCCACGAATGGCCGCAGGTCCTGGTCTTTACCCGCACCAAGCACGGCGCCAACAAGCTGGTCGAACAGCTCGGCAAGGATGGCATTGAAGGCATGGCGATTCACGGCAACAAGAGCCAGGCGGCGCGCACCCGCGCTCTGTCCGAGTTCAAGGATGGCAGCCTGCAAGTGCTGGTGGCGACCGACATCGCCGCGCGCGGCATCGACATCGATCAATTGCCGCACGTGGTGAACTACGACTTGCCGAACGTTCCCGAAGACTATGTGCACCGTATTGGCCGTACCGGCCGCGCCGGCTCCACCGGCCAGGCGGTATCTCTGGTATGCGTGGACGAACACATCATGCTGCGCGATATCGAAAGACTGATCAAGCGCGAACTCCCGAAGGAAGTCATCGCTGGCTTCGAGCCTGATCCCAACGCCCGTCCGCAAGCCATTCAATTGCGCAGCGGCGGCGGTGGCGGACGCGGCCAATCGCCGGGCAGGGGCGCAGCGCCGTCGCGCGCTGCACCGGGAACCAGGTCGCAAGGTCCCGGCAAACCGCATGGCGGCCAGCCGCCTGGCAGATCGTCGGCTCCGCGCCGCTCGGGCGGGCGCGGACGCTAGGCGGTATCCGTTTCAACTCCCTTGTCTGGCGCTGCGGCGCCAGACTTGTTATTGACGATGGGCAGGCCATACCCTTCCCTCACGTAGCGCTCTCTTATTGCCGCAATCGCCACACCGCTTGCTCCATATCAATAAGTCGGCCCCGGAGAACCGCAAAATTTCCTTGCCGGTTAAAAACCATACACAGGAGCAATCATGCGAAAAGAGAACATTGCATTCAAGAAGAAGCTGCACGAATCCAGAATCCGGACCGAGAGGCGCGCCAACCTGCAGCGCGCCGGCGGCCTTTTGGCACTTGGAGCCAGCTTGGTCATGCTATACGTCCACTACCTGCATTAGAAGCCGATTGGTGTTTTCCGGCACCGTATGATTTCATATACTGCCCGCCATTAATCCGTTTTTCGCTCTTGAAATATAGTTTATTTCAATATACTCCTTTACATCACATTCAACCGCGCGGAATCGCAATCAATTTAAGTGCAGCATGCGCTGCCCCAGCGTTCCCGTATAAGTCAAATCCGATGTCGTCGGCACTGCTGCCTGAGATTGATGCAATGCAAACGTCGCAATATGAATTTGCGACCATCCCTAGCCGGTGTGAAACTAAATATTCCGCGCAGAATCAGAACAGGCTACGACGAAATATTTCCTATTGACAAAGGCGCAACAATGAACCAGAAGCATGACGAAAGTAAAAGCGATGGCAAGAAACCCAATTTCCTTACCCGGTTGACAAACAACTGTTCCGCTCCGCTGACACAAGTGGCATTGATGGCCACCAGCGCCTGGCTGCTTGTGACCGGACTGAAAGGCCTGGCCGGGTTTCCGGTCAACCAGGCCACCGCTACCGCCGACTTGGTCGGCATCCTGATCGTCATCGGCGCAGCACGCTGGTTCAAGGCACGCTCCGGTACCAAGTAAAACCTTATCGGCATCGGAGCGGGTATCTTCGCTTCTGCGCACCATTGGAAAATCAAGCCCGGCGCACGCACCCTTTTTTATTGCCGTGCTTACATTCTGTTACAGCGGTTACCCCAAGATGTTGGTCAAGACTCGCCGGCTGGGGTGTAATGATGCAATCGATCTGTGGGAGTCATCATGAAAAACATCCGCGCTTTGCTTGTGCCCTTTGCCATTGTCAGTGGCGCTGCCCTGTTCGCGCCGAATGCCATGGCGCGGGACCAGATCGACTGGTCGGTCAGCATCGGTTCGCCCGGCTACTATGCGCCGCCACCGCCACCGGTGGTCGTCTACCGCCAGCCCCCGGTCGTCTATGCACCGCCGCCGCCGATAGTCTATGTGCCGCGCACGGTCTACCCGATGGCGCCGCCCGGCGTGGTCTACAGTAACCCCGGCTACGTATATCAGTACGGTTATCGCGAACGGCCGTGGCGCGGTGACCGCCACTGGAAAGGACACCGTCGGGACCGCGACTGATGGCCTGAAGCGGCAGGCGCTCGCGGCCCAGACAAGGGTATCGGTTATAATCGCGCAGCATCGCCGGCAAGGCGATCAGGCAAACCAATCCAAGGGTTAGACCAGGTCTAGCCCTTTGTCGTTTAAAGGCAAGCGGCCGACTTCGCTTGAACTGTCTCCATGCAAGAACACACAACCAGCTTTTCCAGCGCCGAAACGGCGCCCCTGTCACTCGCGGCCGACACGACGCCACAGCGCGAGACGGCGCGTGAAGTGGCGCGACGCCGTACCTTCGGCATCATCTCTCACCCGGACGCCGGCAAGACCACGCTGACAGAGAAATTGCTGTTGTTCTCCGGCGCGATCCAGCTGGCCGGCACGGTCAAGGGCCGCAAGAGCGGGCGCCATGCCACCTCGGACTGGATGGACATCGAAAAGCAGCGCGGCATTTCGGTCGCCAGTTCGGTGATGCAGTTCGAATACCGCGAGCACGTGGTGAACCTGCTCGACACCCCGGGCCACCAGGATTTTTCGGAAGATACCTACCGCGTGCTGACCGCAGTCGATTCGGGGCTGATGGTGATCGACGCCGCCAAGGGCGTCGAAGAGCAGACCATCAAGCTGCTGAATGTTTGCCGCATGCGCAACACGCCGATCATCACCTTCATGAACAAGATGGACCGCGAAACCCGCGATCCGCTGGAATTGCTGGATGAAGTCGAATCGGTGCTGAAGATCGCCTGCGCGCCGGTGACTTGGCCGATCGGCATGGGCAAGGCTTTTCGCGGCGTGTACCACCTGCTGCGTGATGAAATCCTGCTGTTCGCAGCCGGCGATGCACATGCCGACCAGGAGTTCGAAGTCATCAAGGGGATCGACAATCCGCGCCTGGCGGCGATGTTCCCGCGCGAGATCGAGCAGCTGAAAACCGAGGTGGAACTGGTGCATGGCGCCTCGCACCCATTCGATCTCGACGCGTATTTGGCCGGGACGCAGACGCCGGTGTTTTTCGGCTCCGCCATCAACAATTTCGGCGTGCGCGAAATCCTGAATGCGCTGATCGACTGGGCGCCGGCGCCGCGCGAGCGCGACGCCACGGTGCGCGCAGTGGCACCGGCCGAACCGCGTTTTTCCGGCTTCGTGTTCAAGATCCAGGCCAACATGGACCCGGCGCACCGTGACCGCATCGCCTTCCTGCGCGTCTGCTCCGGCCATTTCGAGCGCGGCATGAAGATCAAGCATTTGCGCCTCAATCGCGAGATCAAGGTCTCCAACGTGGTGACCTTCATGGCCTCCAGCCGCGAACAGGTGGAAGAGGCCTACGCCGGCGACATCATCGGCCTGCCAAACCACGGCAACATGCAGATCGGCGACAGCTTTTCCGAGGGCGAATTCCTGCAGTTCACCGGCATCCCCTACTTCGCGCCGGATTTTTTCCGCGTGGTGCGGATCCGCAACCCGCTGAAGATCAAGCAGTTGCACAAGGGCCTGCAGCAACTGGGCGAGGAAGGCGCGGTGCAGGTGTTCAAGCCGATCAACAACAGCGACCTGATCCTGGGCGCAGTCGGCGTGCTGCAATTCGAAGTTGTCGCCAGCCGCCTCATGAATGAATACGGCGTGGATGCGGTGTTCGAAGGCGCTTCCATCAGCAGCGCGCGCTGGGTATCGTGCGACGACAAACGCGTGTTGGCCGATTTCGAAAATTCTTCGGCCGGCCATCACCTGGCGCACGATGCCGGCGGCAACCTGGCCTACCTGGCGACTTCCGGCGTCAACCTCAAGCTGACCCAGGAACGCTGGCCAAAAATCACTTTCCACGCCACCCGCGAACATGCGGTGAAAATCGCCTGATTTACCGCTGCTTCAGGGAATGCGCTGTGCCGCCATATGGCGGAAATAAGCCAGCAGGTCGTCCAGCGCGGCATCGGACAATACCTGCTGCGAAAATCCCGGCATGTGGCGCTGCGGCCAGTTGCGCACCGCCGCCGGATCGCGGATCAGACGGCGCAGGAACGACTCCTGCAAGTACTCAACCGGGCTGAAAGGCCGGTTCAGGTCGGGGCCGAGCGTGGCGTCGCCACCGCCGTTGATTTGATGGCAGGCGGCACAATGCACCGTGTATGCCTGCACACCGCGCCATTCCGGCCCATCCTTCGCCAGCGCGCGTTGCGGCAATATTTGCGGGAAGCGTGCAAGCAATGGCCGACTGTCGGCGATGCGGGCAATCTGGTAGGGCCATTGCTCGGGTGAAATGCCGATTTTTTCTGGCGCGGTCCAGATCAGGTAGTATGGCCCGGCGCTGGGCGCGCCGGGTTTCAACGCCGGCCACGGCGTATCTTCCGCTTCGATTGCCAGCCATGCCTGCGTGTCCCGATTGCCCTGCAACAGGCTGGCGGGAATGGTGGCGGAAAAACCGTCGACGGCGGAAAATTTCACGCTTTCCGTATCGCTCAATCGCGGCAACAGGACCGGCAGCGGAATCGCGTGAAACTGCATTGGCCGCTGGTAGGCGACATCGGCCGCCACCTCGATGCGGCGCAGCGCAGGATGGGCCAGTAACTCGGCCCGGCTGTAGCGCCGTACCTGATTATCGTGCGCGATCTCCAGCTCCGGCTCCGCCGCCCAGGCCAATGTGGCAGACAGGCCTGCCAGCAGCAGAAACAGCGTCGCCAGCAACCCTTGCATGCCGCCAGGCGCGTATTTGCGGGCGAATGGGAATAGTCCTCGCGTCATTTCAGGATTTCCGTTGCCGTTCCGCCAGCACGAATTTGTGCATCCACATGGTGTTGGTCGCAATCAGGATTTCGCGCAACAGATAGACATAGCTACCAATCAGGGCCAGCATCGCCACGATGAACAATCCGGCGATCAGGCGCGACATCTTCAGCGCCAGCAGGTCGCCGACAAACAGCGCCACAATCACCAGACAAATCAGCAAAGCGCAAGCGGTGCTCAAGGTCACCGCGCGACTGATCAGGTGGGCGCGGCGATACAGAACATCGAGTTCGCCGCGCATTTCGAGTCGTTCCGCATCGCTGCCACCGCCCATTCGCTCCTGCACCACACGCGAGCGGTCGATGATGCGCGACAGGCGATTGGTCAGGACCGATAACGTGGCGCCGACGCCGGTCAGCAGAAAAACCGGGGCAATCGCCAACTGGATGATATGGCCGACATCACCGATCTCTATTTCCATGCAACCAGGCCTCCAGGTCAGAACAAATGCGGTGTTTCATGTCGGCCCTTCCAGCATAAGGCCGCGAGAAGCGCTAGTTTAGCAGTTGCGTCCATGCCGAAAGGAGATTGTCCGCAAGCCGCCGGCCACGCCAAAATGCCGGGTGGATCATGCCGGTCACTTTCGTTGCGAGCGTACTGCTGACAGTATTTTCATATATGCGTTACCAATAAAAATAACGATGCCAGCCATGGCTGCGTCCGTTGTGCAACTTGCCGCCGTGTGCGCATTTTTTGCCATTTCTTCTGCATGTCATTTCTGATGCGTAGCAAAAATGTTAATATTTCAGACAGATTTTTCGTACCCACGAATCTCTTCCCCGGGAAGCTGCACCGAATGACCGATCAATCGGAACCGACCCCCACTCAGTCAGCGTTCGCGCCGTCGGCGGTGTCCGCTTCGGCGCACAAGGTCAGTGCCTGGCTCTTGTCGAGCTTTCATTCGGCCATGGATGGCATGGTGGTGGCTGATGCCACGCGCCAGATCGTCTTGTTGAACCGTGAGATGGAGCGCATGTTTGGCTACCCAGCCAAGCGCCTCGTCGGCCAGCCGCTGGACGTGCTGTTTTCGATCCTGTCGCACGCCGATTATTCGCCGCAAATCCGCGACTGCCTGGCGCGCGGCGAAGCGGAACCCGAAGCCAGGATCAAGCTGGAATTGCAAGGCATCCGCGCCAATGGCGAGGAATTTCCGTTGGACGCGAGTATTTCCGCGCTGACCACCGAAGGCGAACACTTCCTGGCTTTCGTGTTGCGCGAAAAAACCGCCGATCTCGCAGTTGGGGAAGCGGCGCCGGCGCATGCACTGTTGCAGAGCCTGAGCGCCTCGACCCACCAAGCCAACGAAGTGGAGCGGCGGCGTTTTTCACGCGAGTTGTATGACGATCTCGGCCAAAATTTGAGCGTACTGAAGCTGGACTTGGACTGGCTGCAAAATGGCGGCACCGACACCGGCCCGCAATTCCATGCGCGGGTGGCCCATATGCAAACGGTGCTCGACAGCATCATCGTCCATACCAAGAGCATCGCCTCGGCCTTGCGTCCGCCGCTACTGGATGATTTCGGACTGGTGGCGGCACTGAAATGGGCCAGCGAACGCTTTCAGAAAAAAACCGGGATTCGTTGCTCCTTGCAA
>DATJCV010000108.1:0-7202 GCA_035497775.1 Burkholderiaceae bacterium
TTTGTGGCGCCGCCGGGTTCGGAGCGTCCGGGTCTTCCATGATCAACGCCAGGCTCTTTGCCTTGGGCGAGATGCCCGACCACGATAAGGGTGGCGACAGGTTGCGGCCGTCACAGGTATGGACGGCCGGTATCCCTTGCCCGGCACCGAATGCGCTGGAGGTCAGAGACAGGCGTACGCTGTCCTGCTTTTGCGCCGGCACGACCGGGGTTACCAGCCCGATGGTCAGCGCAATTCCGAGCCCAAGCTGGAGATGCTTTTCGAGGTGCGTGGCGGATGCCATTTCAACGGCTCTGCGGGTCTGTAGTGATGGGTCTGGACGACTTCCTTGGTTCGCTACAGCGCAATACCCCGAATGCCTGCCGGTAACCACCAGCTTGAACTCCTCGGCAGCAGGCGCTGGATTTTCGAGCTGTTCCGGCATCGAGAACACCAGCGATGCGAGCATGCAAACCACACCTGCAGGCTACTCTGGAAGTACTGGCGGCAGCGCTCCATCAGCCAGGATTTTTATTTTTTCTTGACTTGTCTCAAACAGCGCCATTCTCCAGGGCCGCCCTTCAGCGTATTGTGATGTTGATGAAACATTTGTCAGGTTGCCATTTGTAAGTTCTGGCAATCTTAACCATGTAAGGGAAACAAGGAGGCGCCATGGATCGGACAGCCCTGGTCACCGGTGGCACCCGCGGTCTGGGACGGGCGATTGCCACCTCTCTGCATGCTGCCGGCTACCGGGTGGCAGTCGTGTATTGCAGTAATGATGCGGCGGCGGCCAGCTTCAGGCAGGCGACGTCGATACCGGCATACAAATGGGATGTGGCCGACTTTGATGCCTGCAGGGCAGGGGTGATGCAGGTTGAAAACGATCTTGGCGCGATCGACATCCTGATCAACAATGCCGGCATCACGCGCGATGCGATGTTGCACAACATGACGTTGGAGCAGTGGCGCAGCGTACTGGATACCAATCTGAATTCGATGTTCAACATGTGCCGCAACGTGATCGATGGCATGCGCCGGCGACACTTTGGACGCATCGTCAACATCAGTTCGGTCAATGCCCAGAAGGGGCAACCGGGACAGGCGAACTATTCGGCAGCGAAGGCCGGCATCCTGGGCTTTACCCGGACGCTGGCGCTGGAAGGCGCGCGCAGGAATGTGACGGTAAATGCCATCGCTCCCGGCTATTGCGACACCGAAATGGTTGCCGCAGTGCCGCAAGAAGTACGGGACACAATCGTTGCCAGCATCCCGCTTGGACGTCTTGGCAAGGCCGAAGAGGTCGCCCATGCGGTGCTGTTCCTGCTGGATGACAAGGCCGCCTTTATCACCGGCACCACACTGCTTGTCAATGGTGGCCAGTACATGAACTGAGCTGACCAGGGACAGCGTTTCTGTTCGCCCTGTCTCGCGGCGGGTCTATTGTCAGCCGCAAAATTCATTGTGCGCGATTGGTTGGCACTGTCTGGCGCTCGGCAGAAGGGCGTATCCTGTATTGCCCTTTGATTTTGGCCACACATCCGTCAATGATCCAGCCCCAGGCTAGTCCGAATTTCACCTTGTCGCACGCCGAAGTACGCTCCGTCATCATCGGTTTGATGCTGGCGATTCTGCTCGGTGCGCTTGACCAGACCATCGTTGCCGTGGCACTACCGATGATGTCGGCCGAACTGCAGGGGTTTGACTTGTTGGCGTGGGTGGTATCCGGCTATCTGGTGGCAGTAGCGGTGGCGACGCCGATCTACGGCAAGCTGGGCGATCTGTACGGACGACGCGCCATGCTGTCATCGGCGATTGCGGTTTTTCTGGCCGCATCGGTGGCGAGTGCGATGGCGCAGTCGATGCCGATGCTGGTGGCGGCACGCATCGTCCAGGGATTGGGTGGCGGCGGCCTGATTTCGGTGGCGCAGGCCACCATTGCCGATGTCGTGGCGCCGCGCGACCGTGGCCGTTTTCAAGGCTATATCAGCGGTGCCTTTGCGGTGGCCAGCGTCTCGGGGCCGTTGGCCGGCGGTTTCCTGACCGCCTATCTGTCATGGCGCTGGGTGTTCTGGATCAACCTGCCCTTGGGCTTGGCAGCGTTCGTCATTTCACGCCGCGCGCTGGCGCGGCTGCCGGTGCCGCATATCAAACGGCCGGTCGATTATCCAGGCGCGCTGCTGCTGTCGCTCGGGCTGAGTGTGCTGCTGATTGGCATCACGCGCGTCGGCCAGGGTGTAGCCTGGAGCGAGGCACTCAATCTGCGATTGTTTTTCGTTGCCCTGGCAGCGCTGGTGGCATTCCTGTGGCAGGAGCGGCGCGCGGCGGAGCCGATCATTCCGCTCGACCTGTTGCGCATGCCGACGGTGTCGATTTGCTGCAGCATCCTGTTCATTGCCTTTTTTCAGATCGTCTCGCTGTCGGTGCTGATTCCGCTGCGGCTGCAAATGATGACCGACACCGGCGTGGAAGGCGCCGCCTTGCAATTGATCCCATTGTCGCTGGCGATTCCATTTGGCGCCTATATCGGCGGCAGTCTGACGGCGCGCAGTGGGCACTTCAAGCGCATCCAGTTGAGCGGAGCGCTGATGGTGCCGCTGGCGGTGCTGGGTGTGGCCCTGATCGATCCGCAGACCACGATCGCCGGCGTGCTGCTGATGGCAGTGACGGGATTTGGCATCGGCTTGCAATTGCCGACTTCGATGGTGGCGGTCCAGAACGCGGTGCCACATCGGCACGTTGGTATCGCCACCGCGGTGACGGCGTTTTCCCGCTCGCTCGGCGCGGCGGTTGGTATCGCGATCCTGATGGCGCTGCTGCTGACCATATTGCACGACAAGGCGTCAACCCTGCCGGGTTTGCTGTCCGGTGCTGATATCGTCAAGTCGATGCTGAGCGCGGCTGTCGAAGCGGCACCCACGATGGGCCATGAATTGCACGCTCAGTTGCGCGTCGTGGTGCAGGACGCATTCCAGATGCTGTTCACGCTCAGTGCACTGGTGGCGCTGTCGGCGGTAGCCCTGGTCGCGATGATTCCGGACCAGGTATTGAGCGAGCAAATGGTCCATTGACGGCGCCGCAGCGCCGATCGCTATGGTTTCAACTGGGCGCGAATTTCGCCGCCGGGATGAGCGGCGCTATGCACGTTCACGTACAGATCGCCGTTCTGGAACGCCTTGTACTGGGCGTCGGTCAGTTTGGCGCCGGCCGGTACGGCCCAGCGGTCGCCTTGCTTTTCCAGCGGCACGATGATCGGGCCGTTTTTCCCCGCTGCGGCCTCATGGATATGCGCCATGGTGCCTTCGACCCCGGAAGTGACGATACTGCCAGACACCGATTTGTCGGCGTTGATGGACAATGTGCCCTGACCGGAGGCCTTGGTGGTGACGGGTGGCACTTCATGTCCGCCCGTTAATGCGACCTTGACGTCGGCAGCGGCGGCAAGGCCGGCGCCGGCAGTGAACGCGCTGGCAGCGATGACCAGCATGGCGAGCATGTGGTGTGGTTTCTGAAAAATGGCATTCATATCGGATCTCCAGAGATTGATGCAAGTGGATCGGATGCGGCGGTGATTGACAAGCAGGAGCGGACAGCGGGAATCGTCAGGGTCGATCCCAGTAACCCTGCTTGCCGTAAAACTCATGTAAGGTGGTTTCGTAGTCGCGGCTGATTGCAATCGCTTCGTCGTACTCTGGACTGTTGCGGATCGCATCCCGGCTCAGCGTGACATGCACTTCCGACTCAGCCCAGTCGATGTTCTTGATCCAGGGCGTCGCCATCAACATCGTTTTACCTCCAGGCCACCATTTGCGCGTATCCACCACCAGATAGCGGATGGTCCATGTCTCATCATCGAATATGTAATCGGCGACATGGCCAATGCTGCCATCGGTGGCATGGATCTGGTACCCGCGAACGTTGTCGCTGCTGCGCAAATGCAGGTCTTCTGGTCGTACTTCGACCTCTTGCGCGGCACGGCGCCGGTCTTCCGGGGCCGGCGGGATCGGTGTGAAGATTGGATATTCCGAGCTGTCCGTCATGTAGGGGCCGCCCCAATATGGCGCGTAGCCGTAATAGCCGAAGTAATCGAGTTCGTTCTGGCGCGACACCGGTTTGTGGGTATCGATATCGGGACTGTTCCTGATTTGCTGTTGCGACAGCCGCACCTCGATGCTGTCGGCATCGTCGTCGATGCGTGTCACCGACAGCGGTGAAATCAGGACTTCGCGCCCCAGCAGCCACGAGCCGGTCTTGACGACCAGGTAGCGAATCCCCCACGCCTCGTCGTCGAAAAAAACCTGCTGCACGCGGCCGATTTCGCCATCTTCGGCGTGCAGGGTCGAACCGTGTAGATTGCGTACGCTGCGTAACATGACTGCGCTCCACCATGGCTGGCAATGTAAGTATGACAACTAGGAAGTGGTCGTGTTCCGCGTCCATCCTGCTGCCATACTCCCCGATAATTCACGGCACGCTTTACCGACAGGCTACTCCGTTGCGGTCGATATATGGAGTATATATAAACTTCTCTTTGTATATATGCTGATTCCATGTTCTCATGCTGGAGTATGTGGGAATCCCGAATTCTTTCGATCTATTTGTAAAGCTCATCTCATGCGCGCCGCCGGTCAGGCCGAAACGAACCCAGGTTCAAGTCAGGCTTGTGCCACGGCGATGCGCTGTTCGAAGGCGCGCTCCGCGCGCAGGCCTTCCAGATCACGCTGCACTACCGCCAGTGCGAGCTGGACACCGCCGCGGCGGTAGCTGATGCTGCAGTCGCGCGCGTCCAGCGAGCCGTCGATCTCGATTTGATCCCAGCCTTCGGCATGGCCGCTGTAGCCCAGCACGAAATCATATTGTTCGGTCCAGAAAAATGGCACGGCATCAAACGGTTCGCGCCGTCCCAGCATGTTGCGTGCGGCAGTTTGACCCTGGCGCTCGGCGACAGCCCAGTGCTCGACCCGGATCGCGGCGCCCGACAGTGGGTCAGGCCAGCGTGCGATATCGCCGGCTGCAAACACCCCGGGAACGCTGGTTTGCAGGTAACGGTCCACCACGATGCCGCGATCCAGTTTCAGTCCGGCCTGTTGCGCCAGGCCGAGCGCGGGTTGCACGCCGATGCCGACGACCACCAGATCGGCTGCCAGGGTTTCGCCGTTTGCCAGAGTCACGCAGTTCCGGTCGATTGCCGCCGCGCTGGTATTCAGGTGAAAGTGCACGCCGTGCGCTTCATGCAGCGCTTGCAGGAAAGCGCCGACCTGCGGCCCCAGTACACGTTCCATCAGGCCGCTTTCGCGCCCGACCACGTGCACCTCGATATTGCGCGCCCGTAATGACGCCGCCACTTCCAGGCCAATGAAACTGGCGCCAATGATGACGGCTCGCTGCGCCGTCCGTGCGGTAGCGAGCAGCGCGTTGCTGTCGGCCAGCGTACGCAGCACGTGGACGTGCGGCAAATCCGCGCCCGGCACTGGCAGGCGCAATGGTTCGGCACCAGTTGCCAACAGCAGTGCATCAAACGAGTATTGGCTGTCATCCACCAGCATCACGTGCCGACGTACGGTATCAATTCGCGCCACTTCGGCGTTCAGGCGGAGGTTGATCTCCTGCTCGCGGTAGAACTCGGGCGAGCGCAGGGGTATCCATTCCTGCGGCGCGCTGCCCGCCAGGTAGCCTTTGGACAGGTTGGGGCGATCATAGGGTACCGAGGAGTCGGCCGAGAGCACCGTGATGCTGCCAGCATAGCCTTCGCGCCGCAGCGTTTCGGCTGCCGCATTGCCGGCGGCGCCACCGCCGACAATCACGATCGAGCGTGGCAAATCCGGGCTTGGCGCCAGTGTCGGCGGTTTGGCCGGCTCGATTTTTTCGCGCACATACACCATGCCCTGGGCTTGCTCGACGCGCCAGCAGGAAACCGGATTCAGCGCCGGCGCCCGCAGCGGCGCCCCGGTACGCAGGCTGAAGCAGGCGTGATGCCACGGGCACCGCACCGTGTCGCCGACCAGCAAGCCTTCCGCCAACGGTCCGCCGTAATGACTGCAGGTGGCGTCGATCGCGAATAGATCGTTGCCGCGCCGCGCCAGCAGCACCGCTTCGCCTTGCACCTGGCCCAGCAGCATGCCGTCGTCGGCGATACTGGAAAACGGTACGCCGGCGCCCAGATCCGGGCCGGCAGCTTGGCTTGTCGAGTCGCTCATTCCATTCTCCGCGTTGTCAGCCGGGTGCAATAGGCTCCTGGTGGAAACCATTTCTGGCATGGCAGTGTTGATCATAGAACTTTTCCGCTTCCGGTGTTGGCGCAATGTCAAGCTTGTAAGCGGAGGGCTATCGGGAAATGCGTCAACTAGCCGGCTGGCAAGTCGGTAGAGTCTACATACTCCTATAGGAATGGTTAAATACCGCATATAAGATAAAGGGAAAAATACCATACTCCATTAATGATGTTATCTGTTTAGAACTCTTTCCCATTCTCTGCCTCTACCCTGTGAACCTCAATGACACGGGTAACGATGGCTGAGCACAATCCTGGCACCGAGTTCGACCCCGATGCCGGAGCAATTTTCGGCTCGGTGGCGAATGGTCATGCGCCGCTGCGTGTATCCAGCGCGGGCGATGCGGCACCGCCGGCGCTGCAATTGCTGTCGAACGGCCGGTATCAGGTCATGCTCGGCGCTGCCGGAACCGGTTATAGCCACTGGAACGGCTTGGCGTTGACGCGTTGGCGCGAAGATGCCACGCGCGACAACTGGGGGGCGTTCTGCTATTTGCGCGCCGTCGCCAGCCGCCGCTTTTGGTCTTGCACCCGCCAACCGGCGCCGCATGAGGCCGGTGCTTACCGTAGTTATTTCTGGGACGCCGGCGCGGTTTTCGACTGCCATGGCGAAGACATCGACAGTCGGCTGGCCGTCGTCGTCGCGCCCGACGACGATATCGAAGTGCGGCGGCTGACCTTATCCAATCGGGCGCTGGCACAGCAGACGATCGATGTGACCAGCTATGCGGAAGTGGTGCTGGGTGCGGCCGCCGCCGACGATGCCCATCCGGCTTTTTCCAAGCTGTTTGTCGAGAGTGAAATCCTGCCGCAGCGACATGCCATCCTGTGCACGCGCCGCAGCGGCAGTGCAGCCGCCGCACCGTGGATGTTTCATTTGCTGGTGGCGCTGGACGGAGCGCCGGCACCGGTGTCGTATGAAACCGACCGCATGCAATTCGTTGGCCGCGGC
>DATJCV010000109.1:0-10483 GCA_035497775.1 Burkholderiaceae bacterium
CTCGACCACGCGCTGCAGCTCGGCGCCGACCACATCGCCACCGGTCATTACGCGCGCGTGCGCGAGGTCGGCGCCGCTTTCCAGTTGTTGAAGGCGATCGACACCAGCAAGGATCAAAGCTATTTCCTGCACCGCTTGAACCAGGCGCAACTGTCGAAAACCCTGTTCCCGCTCGGCGAGATCCACAAAACCGAAGTGCGCCAGATCGCCGCTCGTCTGAACCTGCCCAATGCCCGCAAAAAGGATTCGACCGGCATCTGCTTCATCGGCGAGCGGCCATTCCGCGAGTTCCTGAATCGTTACCTGTCGTACCAGGCCGGGCCGATGAAGACCGCCGCCGGCGACATCGTCGGCCAGCATGTCGGCCTCAGCTTCTATACGCTGGGCCAGCGCAAGGGAATTGGCCTGGGCGGCCTGAAGGCGCATCGCAGCGGCGACGGCGACAGCGCGCCCTGGTACGTGGCCGGCAAAGACATGGCCAGCAATACGCTGTATGTGGTGCAGGGGCACGATCATCCATGGCTGCTGGCAGATGCCTTGACCGCGCGCCAGGCGAGCTGGATCGCCGGCACGGCGCCGGTGTCGGCGCAATTGTCGGCCAAGACCCGCTATCGCCAGGCTGATGTCGCCTGCCGTTTTGCCGTTGGCGATGACGCATCGTTCCGGCTCGATTTCGACAACCCGCAATGGGCGGTGACGCCGGGCCAGTCGGCGGTGCTGTATGACGGCGAAGTCTGCCTGGGCGGCGGCGTGATCGACAGCGCTGAAGCGGCGGCGGTCGCATAACGGTCGAAACGGCTCACATGAGCGCAAGCCGCGCCGCGCATCCCGCGACACAACGCAATTTCAGACGCGCCACCCGCATGGGGTGAAATCATGCAAGCTTTTTTGCGGTGCAATAAAAACCCTTGCCAAATGCAAGCAAATCGCGAATAATCTAAATACGAATTGTTCGCATTTACAAAAAGGTATGCTTCCATGCAGCAGGTGATTCCGCCCGAAACAGCGCTGGCGCAAGCTGCCACCGCGCCCGCCGCCAAGCCGGCGGTGGCGTCGGTGCGGATCAAGAGCCAAGATTTGTTCCAGCAAAGGCGGGAGGTCGAGATTGACCATGAAGGGCGGATTTATCGCTTGCGCCTGACCCAACTCAACAAGCTGATTCTGACAGCGTGAGAACCAGCGTATCCGACCGTACCGGGTTCGGCGCCACTCTTCTCTCACCAGCGGCGGCCATCGCCGTGCAATACGAGTACCGGCCTGGCTTCTGCCGCCGGCAAGGATTATCATGATTGTTTGTATTTGCAATAACGTATCGGATCGAGACATTCGCAAGGCGGTCAACGCCGGCATGCACACCATGCGCGAATTGCGCCAAAATCTGAGCGTTGCCACCTGTTGCGGCAAATGCAACGCCTGCGCCCGGCAAGTACTGCGCGAATCGCTCGCGGACGCACGGCAGGCGCAACCTACCGGCCTTCAGCCTGACTGGATGCTGGCCTGATCTCGAACATGAACGCTACGATCTCGTTGCCCATGCAAGCTCCGCCAGTCCGGCTATGGCCTTCCGCGAGGCGGCTGGTGCCGCTAACGCTGGTTATCCTGATGCATGTCGGCTTCTTTTATGCGCTGCAAGCGGGCTTGCTGCAGCCGCCAATCCACCAGTTGGTACCGAACGAGGTGCTGGTCCGTTTCATTACCGCCGAACCGGCGGCGCAGCCGGCACCGGCACCGCAGCCGGCACCCACGCCGGCGCCCAAAACCGTGCCAATCCTCAAGAAACCACTACCTAAACCGGTGGTGAAAACCCCGCCTGCCGTCAAGCCAGCGCCGGCGGAACAGGCCATCACGCAGCCGGCGCCGGAACCGCAACCCGCCCAGCCGGCGGCCGCCAGCGCGCCGCCGGCAACTCCGGCAACCGCCCCGGCCGCCGCTGCCAGTGCCCCGGCGGCAGTGGCGGCGGCGCCGAAAACCATCTCCTCCGGAGTCGAGTATCTGCAAGCGCCGCAGCCCGAATATCCGCTGCTGGCGCGGCGCAAAGGCGAGGAAGGCAAGGTCGTGCTGCGCGCGCTGATCAACCTCAAGGGGCGCCCCGAAGGAGTCGAGATCCAGACTTCGTCCGGTTCGCCGCGGCTGGATGAAGCGGCGCGCCAGGCGGTCTTGCGCGCGGTCTTCAAGCCGCACCTGGAGAACGGCCAGGCGGTCATGGTGTACGCCATCGTGCCGATCAAATTCCAGCTGGACCGCTAGCGCGGCCAAGCTCATCACATTTAAACAAGGAGTCGTGATGGAACTGAATCCGTATGGATTTCAAAGCATGTGGCTGCAAGGCGACCTGGTCACCCGGGCGGTCGCGGTGTTGCTGCTGGCGATGTCGGTGGCGTCGTGGTACGTGATGCTGACCAAGGCGATTCAGGTGTGGCTGTTGCGGCACCCGGCATGGGCCGCCGGCCACCAGTTCTGGGACACCACCAGTTTGGACCACGGCGTGGCCACGCTCGGCCGCGCCAATCCATTCGTCGACCTGGCCCAGGCCGGCATTAACGCCATGCGTCATCACGCCGCCCACAAGGGCCATTTGCACGACCAGCTGTCGGTCAGCGACTGGGTCACGCTGTCGCTGCGGCAGGCGATCGACGAAACCGCGGCGCGCTTGCAATCCGGGATGGCGGTGCTGGCCTCGGTCGGCTCGACCGCGCCCTTCGTCGGCCTGTTCGGCACGGTCTGGGGCATTTATCACGCGCTGGTCGCGATCGGCACCTCGGGCCAGGCCAGCATCGACAAGGTCGCTGGCCCGGTCGGCGAAGCACTGATCATGACCGCGCTTGGCCTGGCGGTGGCGATTCCAGCCACCTTCGGCTACAACGCGCTGGTGCGCGGCAACAAGTCCACCCTGGCCAAGCTGAATAAATTTGGTTTCGATCTGCATGCGCTGTTCGTCACCGGCGCCCGCTCCGAACTGGCCGGGCACGATGGCAAAGCGGCATCCGACGGCGCCAAACTAGTCGCGATCGGAGGTGCCTGATGGCGATGGGCACGCTGTCCGATTCCGACGACGACTTCAACCCGGAAATCAACACCACGCCGCTGGTCGACGTAATGCTGGTGCTGTTGATCATCTTCATCATCACGATTCCGGCGATGAACAACAAGATTCCGATCGACTTGCCACGCGCCACCAGCCAGCCGGAACAGATCAAGCCGGAAAACGTCAACCTGGCGATCGACGCCATCGGCACCGTCTACTGGAATGACAGCCCAGTAGCGCCGGCCGAACTAGAGCTGCGGATTGCGGCGGCCGCGCTGCAAACGCCGCAGCCGGAACTGCATCTGCGCGCCGAACGCACCACTCAGTACGAAAAAGTGGCGCAAGTGATGGCTGCGGCGCAAGCCGGCGGCCTGACCAAGATCGGTTTCGTCACCGAGCCGACGAACAAGTAGCGGCCGTCGGCGCTACGTGTCCCCTGGAAAAGCGACGCCCCGCCGTCGCTTTTTTGTGGGATCGCCGCGGCGCCGCGCTGCTTGGCCGACAGGAGCTTTGTCGCCGATCAAACCCTCCCCGCCCGAATTTGTTCATGGTGGCAATGGCGCGTGCCCGCAGGCACCCACCCCATTCGGATTACGAGGAGCATCATGCAAGCGGTTCATATCTTTGGCATCATCGTGCGCGCTGCCGGGTTGGCAATGCTGGTTTACGCGCTCTGGAACCTGGCCTACGGGGTCACCTCGACGCTGGGCTGGCCGCCGCACCCGACCGGCTACGAATTCGGCTACTTCCTGACCGGCGGCATTTTCCTGCTGCTGGCGCTGTACTTCCTGCGCGGTGCGCCGCACCTGCTGCGGTTCTGTTATCCAGTAGAAAATAACCGGCTGCGGCCTTAAGCGGTGCCGCTCACAAGCCGTTGGCACCGGCTGCGACTCTCAAATGGAAATTCGATCTTGGGAGTATGTTGCTAAAAACACCAAAATACGCCTGACATTGATGCACTCATCAAGGAGTATGCAAACTGCTCCGCTAAAGCCGCGGCTTCGGCGCGAGCCTGGCACGCATCTTCGGGTACCTGGGGTACCTGCATTCCGCCATGGCCAGCTCGTGTTGGCGTCGGATGCACCCGCTTCATCACTCTTGCCGCTGCTACAAATTTCTCAGAATACTCTTGCTTTTCTAAATGAGAATTACTATCATTGACGCCTTGCGGTCATTCCACCGCAGCCGTTCCTTCAGCCAGCAATTCCATCGTCTTGTTCGGATAGCCAGCCACGCCTTGATGGCTTCGCGCCTTTCCGAACTGGAGACCTTGAGAATATGCAGCCCCTGCCGAAACGGCGGCCTCTCGCCGCCACCCTTGCTTCCCTGAAATTTCCGCCTGCGCCGGCGCACGACAGCACCGCCGCGCGGCGTCCGCCGCTGTTGCCGCTCGGCGCCATGATGGCGGCCATGGCATTCAGCGCCGCCAATGCCGATGCTCAATCCACGCCTGCCACGCCGGCCGCCAAGCTCGCGGCCGGCAGCGAGACGCTGCCGACCATCGACGTCAAGGGCCAACTGGAAGACCCGGGCTACCAGGCGCAAAAAACCACGGTCGGCAAAGGCAATCAACTGCTGCGCGACATTCCGCAATCGGTGACGGTGGTGACGCAGCAATTGATGCATGACCAGAACGCCGATACGCTGAAGGAAGCGCTGCGCAATGTATCCAATTTGAGCTTCAATGCCGGCGAAGGCGGCCGCATCGGCGACAACATCAACCTGCGCGGCTTTTCCGCCTATGGCGACATCTACCTGGACGGCATGCGCGACGTCGCCCAGTACAACCGCGACACTTTCAACATCGACCGCGTCGACGTGCTGCGCGGCTCGGCCTCGATGCTGTTCGGCCGCGGCTCGACCGGCGGCGTCATCAACCAGAGCAGCAAGATGCCGTTCCTCGGCGCACAGAACGAACTCGACCTGACCTACGGCAGCAGCGACTACAAGCGCGCCACGCTCGACCTGAACCGCGTGGTCGGCCAGAACGCCGCCTTCCGCCTGAACGTCATGAAGACCGATGCCGGCAGCTTCCGCGACGGCGCCAGCACCAACCGCCTCGGCGTCGCCCCCTCGTTTTCCTGGGGCATCGATTCGGAAGACCAATTCAACATCTCCTACTACCACCTGAATTACCAGGACACGCCGGATCTGGGCCTGCCGTGGTACAACAATCGGCCGATCCACGACGCCGCCGGCACCCGTGTCCCGGTGACCCGTTTCTACGGTTTTGCCAACGACTTCCAGGATGACAGCGCCGACATCCTGAGCGGCAGCTGGCTGCATCGCTTCGACAACGACACCACGCTGAAAACCGTCTTGCGCGTCGGCGACTTCAAGCGCGATCTGCGCGCCACGCAGCCACGGCTGGGCGCCGGCGCGCTGACCGGCAATACCCCGATTACGCGCGGCTTCCAGACCCGTGGCGGCAGCGAGCAGAACGTCACGCTGCAATCGGATTTCAGCACCAGGCTGGAAACCGGCGCCCTCCAGCACGAGATACTGGCCGGGGTCGAGCTGATCCGCGAAAAAGTCGATCGCTTCTGGTATCTGCCGTCCACTGGCATTCCCGGCACCACGGTCGTCAACCCCGGGCCGCCCCCCTCGTTCCCGGTGACCAGCGGCCACGATCCCGCCAGGAACCAGAATTTCGACGCCAACACGATCGGGATGTACACGCAGGACATGATTGCGCTGACTCCGCACTGGAAAGTGCTGGCCGGCCTGCGCTTCGACAGCATGGACGCCAACTACCGCACCGCCGCCGGCGCCACCGGCCGCAAGGACAACGTCTGGAGCTATCGCACCGGCATCCTTTACCAGCCGACCGATACCCAGTCCTACTACGCCTCCTTCGGCACCTCGTTCAACCCGTCGGCCGACACCTATTCGCTGGATCCGCTGGGCAGCAACACGCCGCCGGAAAAGAGCCGCAACATGGAAATCGGTGCCAAGTGGGATCTGCTGGAGGGAGACCTGACGTTCCGTACCGCGCTCTTCCGCACCGAAAAGACCAATGAGCGCAACACCGACCTCGAAGCCAGCCCGAACGAATATCTGCTGTCCGGCAAGCGCCACACCGACGGCATCGAATTCGAAGTGGCGGGCCGCATCACGCCGGACTGGGAAGTCTTCGCCGGCTACTCGCCGATGCGCGCCAACGTCGATGTCTCGAATAGCGGCAACCAGGGGATGTGGCCGGACAACACGCCGAAATATACCGCCAACCTGTGGACCACCTACCGGCTTGCCGGCGGCTGGCGCGTCGGCGGTGGCTTCAACAGCGTCGGCGAGCGCATCATGTATCGTGGCGGCAGCACCCGAATCGCGCCCGGCTACACCCGCTGGGACGCGCTGGTGGAATACACCTACGCCAACTATTCAATCAAGCTGAACGTGTTCAATCTGTTCAACAAGGAATACGCGGATGGCCTGTACGCCGGCATGTACATGCCCGGTACCGACCGCGCCGCGCAGTTGAGCCTGAATTACAAGTTCTGACCAAACACCGGAGAAAACCAAATGTTGTTGCGCGTACCGGAAGTGCTGTCGGCGGAAGCGGTGCAACGCTGCCGCCGGATCATCGAAACGGCGGAATGGGCCGACGGCAGGATCACCGCCGGCACCCAATCCGAGCAGGTGAAGAACAACCGCCAGTTGCCGGAAGATTCGGAAGCGTCCAAGGCGGCGCGTGCGATCGTGCTGGAGGCCTTGAGCAAGAGCGCGCTGTTCATCACCGGCGCGCTGCCGAAAAAGACCTTCCCGCCGCTGTTCAACCGTTACGACGGCGCCAGCAACGCCTTCGGCAACCACATCGACAATGCGGTGCGCACCTCCAAGGCCACCGGCCTGTGGGTGCGCACCGACCTGTCCTGCACCCTGTTCTTATCGGAACCGGACGAATATGACGGCGGCGAATTGGTGATCGAAGACACCTTCGGCACGCAATCGGTCAAGCTGGCCGCCGGCGACCTGATCCTGTATCCGTCTTCCAGTGTGCACCGGGTCGAGCCGGTCACGCGCGGCACCCGCCTCGCGTCTTTTTTCTGGATCGAAAGCATGGTGCGCGACGATGCACAGCGGCGCCTCTTGTTCGACCTCGACATGGCGATCCTGGCGCTCCGCAGCAGCGGAGGCGGTGATAGCGAGCCGGTGGTCAAGCTGACCGGCTGCTATCACAACCTGTTGCGGATGTGGGCCGACACCTGAACCAAAGCGCGCCTGCTGGCGCTGGCAAGACCGCGCCCACTGAAAAGGGGGGCGGCCTGCGCTATCATGTCTCGATGCCCTTCGCCTTGGCCGGTCGGAAGCGTGATTGATCCGTGCCAAGCCGCCCTTTCACACATCCAAGAGGCCACCATGCAAGGCGACGCCAACATCATCAAACTGCTCAACGCCCAACTGACCAACGAGCTCTCCGCGGTCAATCAATACTTCCTGCATGCCCGCATGTACCAGCACTGGGGCCTGGAAAAAATCGCCAAGAAGGAATACGAAGAATCGATCGGCGAGATGAAGCATGCCGACAAGCTGATCAACCGCATCCTGATGCTGAACGGCTTGCCCAACCTGCAGGCGCTGCACAAGCTGATGATCGGCGAATCGACGCCCGAGATGCTGGAGTGCGACCACAAGCTGGAGCTGATGTCGCAAAAGACCGTGAAAGACGGCATCGCCGCCTGCGAGTTGGCCGGCGACTACGTCTCGCGCGAAATCTTCCTGACTATCCTGGATGACACCGAAGAACACATCGACTGGCTGGAAACCCAGATCGACCTGATCGCCAAGGTCGGCCTGCAGAATTACCTGCAATCCCAGATCGAGTAAGACACCACCGCGCCGCACGGAGACACGACGAAAATACGGGAGTATACGACCGAAACGAGCGTGTTACGTCCGCATTTTGATGCCTGCAGACGGAGTATATGAAACAGGCGCATCCAGCCAAGTACCGGATGCGCCTGTTTTTATTGTATTTTCGTTACACTCATTGCCGCGCCTGCGGCGGTGCGCCGGCATCTAGCGCGGCACGGTTTCCTGGAACGAAGGCCGCTCGGCCAGCTTGTCGTACAGCCTTGCCAGGTTCGGATATTCGCCGCGCCAGTCGATTTCCGGAAAACGGAAAGCCAGCCAGCCCAGCGCGCAGCCGACTGCAATATCGGCCAGCGTGAAATGATTGCCGGCGCAAAACGGCGTCTCGCCCAAGCCATTGGACATCGCCCTCAGCCCGGCTTCCACCTTGCTCATCTGGCGTTCGATCCAGGCCGGGCTTTGCTGCTCCGGTGCGCGCGAGGTTTTCTCCAGCCGCACCAGGACGGCGGCATCCAGCACGCCATCGGCCAGCGCTTCCCAGCACTTGACCGCAGCCCGTTCGCGGCTGCTGTTGGCAGGCAGCAACTTGCCGACCGGAGTCAACGTATCCAAGTATTCGGCGATCACGGCGGAGTCGAACATCGCGCCGCCGTCTTCCATCACCAGGCACGGCACTTTCCCCAGCGGGTTCGACTGTTGTACGGTGCTGTCGGCAGACCAGACGTCCTCCAGCACGAATTCGCAATCCAGCTTCTTTTCCGCCAGGACGACACGGACTTTGCGGACATAAGGGCTGGCAATGGAACCAATTAATTTCATAGACGCTCATGGTAAAAAAGGCGAGGCCGATTATAGCATCGGCCCCTGCCGGATTTGTGCCGTGGCGCAGCGCCAGCGGCGGCCCGTGGGCGGCCGCCGAACGCTGCATCCGATGGTAAAATTGCCGCTCGCCGCCGCCGGTAGCGCGCCCCGAGATGCGCCGGCGCCGGCTACCGCCGCAGCTTCCCCACTTACCTCACCGCTACCGCTCCATGACGTCTCTTACACCGCTGTCCGCCCTGTCCCCGCTCGATGGCCGCTATGCCGGCAAAACCGATCTGCTGCGCCCGCTATTGTCCGAAGCCGGCTTCATGCACCACCGGGTCAAGGTGGAGATCGCCTGGCTGCAGGCGCTGGCGGAAGCCGGGCTGGCTGAAATCCAGCCGTTTTCCAGTACCGCCCAAGCCCGGCTGCAGCAATTGTCAACCGGCTTTACCGAAACCGATGCGAGCCAGATCAAACAAATCGAAGCCATCACCAACCATGACGTCAAGGCAGTCGAGTATTGGCTGAAGGAGCAGTTCAAGGACACGCCCGAGCTGCTGCGCGCCTCCGAGTTCATTCATTTCGCCTGCACCTCGGAGGACATCAACAATACCTCGCACGGCATGATGCTGAAGGCCGCGCGCGACGACGTGCTGTTGCCGGCACTAAGGCGCGTGGTGGACAAGCTGACCGCCCTGGCGCACGAGCACGCCGCGGTGCCGATGCTGGCGCGCACGCACGGCCAGCCGGCCAGCCCGACCACGCTGGGCAAGGAACTGGCCAACGTCGTGGCGCGCCTGCGCCGTGCTGTGGCGCGCATCGAAGTGGTCGAAATCTTGGCCAAGATGAATGGCGCGGTCGGCAACTACAACGCCCACCTGGCGGCCTATCCCGAATTCGACTGGCAGGCGTTTGCCAAGAACGTGGTCGAGCAGCGCCTGGGCCTGACCTTCAATCCGTACACGATCCAGATCGAGCCGCACGATTACATGGCGGAATTGTTCGACGCCGTCGCCGGCGCCAACACCATCCTGCTCGACTTGAACCGCGACATCTGGGGCTACATTTCAGTCGGCTATTTCAAGCAGCGCACGAAAGCCGGCGAAATCGGTTCCTCGACCATGCCGCACAAGGTCAACCCGATTGATTTCGAGAATTCCGAAGGCAACCTCGGTCTGGCCAATGCGATCCTGAAACACATGGCGGAAAAACTGCCGATCTCGCGCTGGCAGCGCGACCTGACCGACTCCACCGTGCTGCGCAATCTCGGCGTCGGCTTCGGTTACGCTTTGCTGGCTTACGACAGCTGCCTGCGCGGCCTGAACAAGCTGGAACTCAACCCGGAACGGCTGGCGGCCGACCTCGACGCCAACTGGGAAGTGCTGGCCGAGCCGGTGCAGACCGTGATGCGCCGCTACGGCATCGAAAATCCCTACGAACAATTGAAGGAACTGACGCGCGGCAAAGGAATTTCGCAGCTGGCTCTGCAGGAATTCATCCGCACGCTGGCGATCCCCGACGACGCCAAGCAGCGCTTGCTCGCTCTGACGCCGGCCAGCTACATCGGCGCCGCCGCCCGGCTCGCCCGCGCGATCTAGCCCAGTTCGGCGGCGCCTGCCGCCGCGCCCGGCATTCCACGGCCCGCGCCGCCGGAATGCCGCTTTCCTTTCCTGGCAAAAATACGCTTGCGCCGCCGCAACCAAAGACTGCTATCATATTAGTCCTAACTAAGACTAGTTTCCAAAAATGAATTGCATGCCCCGCTTCACGAAAACCGCGATCCTGCTGCACTGGCTGGTCGCGGCATTGATCGTCTCGGCCTTCGCGCTCGGCACAATCATG
>DATJCV010000110.1:0-1683 GCA_035497775.1 Burkholderiaceae bacterium
CGCGGTGATACAGCGCGAACATCACTCCCATCACGCCATGCAGCGACGACAATGAGTCGCCGATACTGATCCCGACCCGTACCGGCGGACGATCCGGGTAGCCGGTGACGTAGCGCAGGCCGCCCATTGCTTCGCCGATCACGCCGAAACCCGGCAAGTCGCGGTAGGGGCCGCTTTGCCCATAGCCGGAAATACGCAGCATGATCAGAGCCGGATTGATCGCCGACAAGGCCTCCCAACCGAGGCCCCACCCTTCGAGCGTGCCGGGCCGGAAATTCTCGATCACAATGTCGCAGGTAGCGGCAATCTTGCGTGCTAGTTCCTGTCCTCCGTCGGTCTTCAGGTCGAGCGCAATCGATTTCTTGTTACGCGACTGGATTTGCCACCACAGCGAGGTACCGTTATGCAGTTTGCGCCATTTGCGCAGCGGATCGCCAGACGTGGGCGATTCAATCTTAATCACCTCGGCGCCGAACTCTCCCAGAATTTTTGCCGCGAAGGGGCCGGCAATCAACGAGCCCATCTCCAATACTCGGATGCCGGCCAACGGCAAAATTTTTTTGGTGGTCATATCTCTGATTAAGTAAAGGTTCTTTCATGCGGCATCATGTACAGATGCAGAATTCATGCTGATTATCAACTGTGCATGCGGTGAACATATTCAGACACGATAGGACAGGTATGAAGAAAAGAAAATTGGTGATTGACCAAGCTTGCCTTCATTAAAAACGAATGCTTGACGTCCTTTTCGGATCAGGGGCGGACTCTGTCCGCTTCTGTCCTCGTGCCCATGGTTGACTTCGACGTCGGTTCAAGTCTCGGATGGCTGCGACAGGTGTTCTACCAATTCCCGGGCGATGACTGGTAGTGCCTCGAACTCGCGCACGCATATTTTCAATTCCCGGGCTGCCCAGGATTCCTTCAGCGGAATGGCCTTCAATCCCATGGACTTGGCGTGGGGAGCCACCGCCGACGCTGGCAGTATGCCAATCCCGATATTGGCCTGGATCATGCGGCACATGCAGTCGAAGCTGCGCACCTGGATGCGCAACTTGATGCTGGCATCCAGCTCCATCGAAGCCGCCATCAAGCGTTCGGTGAGGGAGCTGTCCGCTTGCAGGCCGACATAATCGAAGGCGAGGGTGTCCGCAAACGCAAGCCTTTTGCGGTGCGCAAGCGGGTGGTGATCCGGAACGACGACGACCAGGCGATCCGAGTGATATGGAAAAATCTGCAGGTCGGGAAGCGCGTCGTTGACGGCGAAGATGCCGATATCCGCGCTGCCCTCGGAAACGGAACGGATGATGGCGCTGCTGACCTGTTCTTCCAGGTCCAGCTTTACCTGCGGATGCTGCGACACAAACGCATTCAGCTCTTCCGGCAAAAACTGGATGATGGCCGAAGTGTTGGCATGGATGCGGATGTGGCCCTTGACACCTTTCGAGTATTCGCTGAGCTCGCCGCGCATGCGTTCCAGGGTATGCGTGATCTGACGCGCGTAGTGCAGGAACGAGGTGCCGGCCGGGGTCAGGGTGACGCCGCGTGCATGCCGGTAAAGCAATGGCGCATTGATTGCGGTTTCCAGATCGCTGATTCTCTTGCTCGCGGCGGAGAGGACCAGATTCTGGCGTTGGGCGGCATGCGTAATGCTTCGCTCTTCGGCGATCGCCACGAAAAGCTTCA
>DATJCV010000111.1:0-3017 GCA_035497775.1 Burkholderiaceae bacterium
CAATCGGCTGCGGCGCTTTCATGATGATGTCTTGCGGCCGCCCGAGGTCGCCGGAAAACAGCAGCCGGATGCCATCGACCTCGCAGGCGACCGCGCAGGAGCCAAGGATATGGCCATTCGGAATCCATTGCGCGCCGATGCCGGGGCCGACCTGCAGCGCGCGGTTTTCGCGCACCGGGTCGAACCGCTGCAAGGCACGCGCCACGTCGCGGCCGTCGTACAGCGGCAGCGCCGGCTGGTGCTTGCTCAAGCGATGGCGGTTGGCATACTCGGCTTCCTCTTCCTGCAGGTGGGCGGAATCGGTCAGCAGCAGCTTGCACAATTCGTAGGTCGCTTCGCTGCAGTGGATCTTGCCGCGAAAGCCGCGCTTGACCAACAGCGGCAACTGGCCCGAATGATCCAGGTGCGCGTGCGTCAGCAGCACCGCATCGATTGCGCTCGGATCGAACGGCGGCTCTTCCCAGTTGCGCAGGCGCAGGTTCTTATAGCCCTGGAACAGCCCGCAATCGACCAGCACGCGCTGCCTGCCGCTGTCGAGCAGATAGCGCGAACCGGTGACGGTACCGGCCGCACCCAGAAAATGAAGCTTGACCACGGTGACTCTCCTTGTCTGCTGGTCGTCGGAGGTGCACCCCCGACGCCATGGTTGCCCTGCCGTCACGCCCTTTTCCTCCAGCGGCGGCATTCGTCCAAAGTTCAGGCGCCTTTGCTATCGCCCTCACGAAATACGGGGGTATGCATTAAAACCGTACATTTTTTAACCGAAATCAACATCGACAAACTGGAGTATGTAAAAAACCCAGGATTCTGGAGCAGGCTTGGCCATCCTTGGAGAGCCGCGGCATCAATTGCAATCAATCGCACTTGTAAACCATTTTGCCGTCCACAATTTGGTAGGAAGTGCTGTGCACGCCGTTTTTGCAAATCGGGCTGGCTTGGTAGCCGTGCGGTATTTGGGCGTCGAACGCGGAACGCGCCGGTACCGCCGGCGCAACCGGCACCACGCGTTCGCCGCCCTCCAGTCCACCGGCGACCGGCAACGACAGATTCAAGCGGGACGCCGGCGTGCTGTGGGTCGCGTCCAGCGTGCCGTTGTGGCCGGCCTTGGCGCCGCCAGCCGCCAGCGCCATGCAGCAGACCAGGAAGGCGGCACAAGTGCCGAAGATTCGACGCCAGTTCATGCTACTTTCTCCCTGCCAAACGTGATAGTCATATTCAAATTTGTGAAATATTGTCAACTTGCAATTCATTCAGTGTATCTGCCAACAATACTTGGTAGATTAGCAGAGTCAATTAACCGCACGCTCGTTCGACGCGCACAAACACAATGAGAATTGCAGTACTTGATGACGACCGCAGCCAGACCGACCTGGTATGCCAGGTCCTGACCGCCGCTGGCCATCTTTGTTATCCTTTTCAAAGCGGAAAGGAAATGCTGAATCAGTTGCGGCGCGAAAGCTACGACATGCTGGTGATCGATTGGCAAGTGCCGGACCTGGACGGCGCCGAAGTCTTGCGCTGGGCGCGTGAAAAGCTGCCGGCCAACCTGCCGGTATTGTTCATGACCAGCCGTTCCGGCGAAGACGACATCGTCGCCGGCTTGGCCGCCGGCGCCGACGACTACATGATCAGGCCGATCCGGCGCGGCGAACTGGTGGCGCGGGTGCAAGCACTGCTGCGGCGCGCTTATCCGAACCAGAACGCGGTCGAACAGCTGCATTTCGGCAACTACGTATTCGAAGTGCGCACTGCGCGCCTGACGGTGAATGGCGCGCCGGTAGACTTGACGCAAAAGGAATTCGATCTGGCGTTGCTGTTCTTCCGCAACCTGGGACGGCCGCTGTCGCGTGCCTATATTCTGGAAGCGGTGTGGGCACGCGACATCGAAATTCCGTCGCGCACGATGGATACGCATGTCTCGCGAGTGCGGACCAAGCTACAATTGCGGCCAGACAACGGTTTTCGGCTGGCCCCGGTATACAGTTACGGTTATCGACTGGAACAAATATCCGCGTAAGGGTTTCCCGGGGTGCGCAGGAGAAAAGCATGCGCATCATCTTCATATTGCTCGGTTTCTATTGCCTGCTGACATACCAGACCGGCATCGCGCAACCCGTAACACCGCCACCGATAGCCAATAGCGGCGCCCCGGGCACCGTCCGCATCGGCGACGGCCAGGTCATTTATTACGCGCAGGCGGGCGACACCCTCTCCTCGATCGCACAGCAACTCAGCAGCCGCTCCGGCAACTGGGTCGCGCTCGGCAAGCTGAATCGCATCAGCAAGGACATCAGCATCCCGATCGGCACCGCCATCGTGATCCCGGCCGACTTGCTGCCGGACGAGCCCAACGAAGCGCGGATCGTCGCCTTTTCCGGCAGTATTTCCGCCATCGACGCCAACGGCGGCGCGGTGCGCATCGCTCCCGGCAGCATCCTGCGCGAAGGCGCCAGCGTGGAAACCGGAGCCAACAGTTTCCTGACGCTGGCGCTGACCGACCAATCGCGCATTTCGATTCCATCCAACAGCCGCATCGCGCTTTCCCGGCTGCGCATGGCACGCTATACCAACAGTCCGCGCACCGAGGTCAGCATCTTGCGCGGCCGGATCGAAACGCGGGTGGCGCCGTTGCATATCAATCGCGGGCGTTTCGAAGTACGGTCGCCGCAAAGCGTGACCGGCGTGCGCGGCACCCATTTCCGGGTGGCACTGGCGGATGGCCGTGTCAATCATGAGGTGCTGAGCGGCAGCGTCATGGTGAACCGGCCGGGCGCCTCGTCCGGCGTGCTCTTGCGTCAGGGACAAGGCGCCATCGTCGGCGCGGAACGCGCGCCCGCCGCGGTCCAGTTATTGCCGGCGCCGCAACTGGCTGCAGCACCGGTGGCGGACGGCGCAAGCGTGCGCTTCGACTTGGTGCCGGTAACCGGCGCCAGTGCCTACCAAGTGCAGATCGCGACCGACAGCGAAGGGCAGGACGTGGTCGCCGAAAGCATCGGCGCCGAACCCCGTCTGAACAT
>DATJCV010000112.1:0-1723 GCA_035497775.1 Burkholderiaceae bacterium
CACCGCCGCTTCCGGGACGTTCGGCAGATAGGCGGCGACGCGGTCGCCCGGACCGATGCCGAGCGCGCGCAGGCTGTGCGCCACCGCCGTAACCTGTTGCCGCAGCTCGCGCCACGACAACTGCGTCAGCGGCCGCAGTTCCGACTGCGCGATGATCGCCGGCTGCTCGGCGGCGCCGTCGTCGTGATGGAAGCGGAATACCTGCTCGGCGAAATTCAGGCGCGCGCCATCGAACCATTTGGCACCGGGCATCTTGTGCGCATCCAGCACCTGCCGGTACGGCGCCGAACTGCGCACCTCGAAGTATTGCCAGATCGATTCCCAGAAATCCTCGAGGTGATCGACCGACCATTGCCACAGGGCATGATAGTCGTCGAAGGCCAGCGATTTTTCGCGCTCCAGCCAGCGCATGTAGTCGTACATGCGACTACGCTCAATGCGCAGCGGCGAAGGTGTCCATAACATTTGAGGGTCGGTCGACATGGCGTGCTCCTGTTTCTAATATTTATGCGAGGAAATGGGGAAGGGCGTGAGAGGTATCGGCGCGGTGACGGGAATAGGATGGCGTGTGGCGATGCCATTCATTACAGCAACAATCGACGGTCCGCGCAATCCCCGGCTGGCCGTCGATACCCCTAGCGTATTTTTACGACTTGCGACGACTTCTCGTTGGGACTAACTTAATGAAGTAATCACAAATTTTTCTACGTTCCCCGAAAGGAAATCAAAATGGACGACGTCGTCATCGTTGCGGCATTACGCACCGCGGTAGGCAAATTCGGCGGGTCGCTGACCAAAGTGCCGGCCGCCGACCAGGGCGCGCAGGTGATCAAGGCACTGCTGGCGAAAACCGGCATCGAGCCCGGCATGATCAGCGAAGTGATCCTGGGCCAGGTATTGACCGCCGGCGTCGGCCAGAACCCGGCGCGCCAGGCGCTGATCCGCGCCGGCCTGCCTGACATGATTCCCGGCATGACCATCAACAAGGTCTGCGGCAGCGGCCTCAAGGCCACCCATCTCGCCACGCAGGCGATCAAGTGCGGCGATGCCGACATCGTCATCGCCGGCGGCCAGGAAAACATGAGCGCGTCGCCGCACGTGCTGAACGGCTCGCGCGAAGGCCAGCGCATGGGCGACTGGAAGATGGTCGACACCATGATCGTCGACGGCCTGTGGGACGTCTACAATCAGTACCACATGGGCGTCACAGCCGAGAACGTCGCCAAGAAATACGGCATTTCGCGCGAGGAGCAGGACCAGTTCGCCGCCGCCTCGCAGAACAAGGCCGAAGCCGCGCAAAAGGCCGGCAAGTTCAAGGATGAAATCGTGCCGATCGAGATTCCATCGAAGAAGGGATCGGTGGTGTTCGACACCGATGAATTCATCAAGCCCGGCGTCACCGTCGAGTCGCTGGCCGGCCTGCGCCCGGCTTTCGCCAAGGACGGCACCGTCACTGCCGGCAACGCCTCCGGCATCAACGACGGCGCCGCCGCCGTCATCATGATGTCGGCGCGGCGCGCCGACCAGCTCGGCCTGACGCCGCTGGCGCGCATCAAGGCCTATTCCTCGGCCGGCGTCGATCCGTCGATCATGGGCATGGGCCCGGTGCCGGCGACGCAGCTATGCCTGAAGAAAGCCGGCTGGACCCACCAAGACCTCGACCTGATGGAAATCAACGAAGCCTTCGCCGCGCAGGCAATCGCCGTTAACCGTGAAATGGGCT